>CAJBLW010000631.1 GCA_903953985.1 uncultured Burkholderiales bacterium | reverse complement strand
GGGTATCCGATTCAAACCAACCAAGGCAAAGCTGGGCCCAGGCCCACGCCCAGCAAGCGTGCAAAGACACACCAGAACACGCCGGCGATCAGGCCGCAAATGAGCAGCGACTTGCCGTTGAAGGGCGCATCAAACGCGCGCGCGATGCACATGCCGCACAGCGTGCCCGGCAGCACAAAGCCCAGGGGAATGACCAGCGCGATGAAGGCCACCCCTCCGCCCAGCAAGCTGAGCATCCGGGTGGTCGCGCCGGGCAGGGCTTCTTGTCCTGCCTCTAGGCTCAGGTCTACCTGGCGGCCGCGCCAGGCGCTTAAGCCGTAGAGCAGCGCCACCACGGTGAGCGCTGCCACGATGGCCGCCGGGGCCAGCACCGGGCCCACGGTCATCTGCATCAGTGATGGCGGAATGACCGTGAGCTGCCAGGCGGCCACGCCGCACACGGCCAACAGCAAAAGAGCCAGGCGCCAAGGCGTCATGCCAGACCCAGCTCTTTCATCAGCACTTCCTTGTCGGCAATGTCTTTGGCCAGGTCGCGCTCAAAGGGGCGCTCGGTCATGAAGGCGTTGGTCCATTTGCGGGTTTCGAGCTCTTGCTTCCAGGCGGCCGATTGGCTCAGGCGGGTGACAAATTCAATCAAGGCGTTGCGTTGCGCGTCGCTGATGCCGGGGGCGGCAAACACGCCGCGCCAGTTGGATTCGGACACGCTGATGCCCAGTTCGGTCAAAGTCGGGACGTTGACGCCGGGAATGCGGCTCTTGCCCGAAACGGCCAGGGGGATCATCTTGCCGGCCTTGATTTGCTCTTCAAACTCGGAGTAGCCGGAAATGCCTGCGACCACTTGATTACCCAAGATGGCCGCGTTGGCGGGACCACCGCCAGCGAAGGCCACGTAAGCGGCTTCACGCGGGTTTTTGCCCAGCGCTTTGATCATCATGCCCAGGATCAAGTGGTCGGTGCCGCCAGCGCTGCCACCGGCCACCGAAACGGCTTTGGGGTTGGCTTTGAGGGCTGCTTCGAGCTCTTTCCAAGTTTTGATCTTGCCCGCTGTGGGCACCACAATGACGCCGGCCTCTTCGGTCAGGCGCGCAATGGGGATCACGTTTTTGATGGTCACGGGGCTCTTGTTGGCGATGCCCGCGCCGATCATGACCGAGCCGCCCACCATCAGGATGTTGCCCTGACCTTTGCGCTGGTTCACAAAGCGGGGCAAGCCCACCATGCCGCCGGCGCCGCCGACGTTTTCAAACTGCATGTTGCCCACCAGGCCAGCGGCCTTGGCCGCGCGTTCAATGGCGCGGGCGGTGCCATCCCAGCCACCACCGGGGGCAGCGGGCACGAACATGTTGAGCGTGTCGAACAGGGGTTTGCCTTGCGCCCAAGCGGGCAGGGCTATGGAAGCACCAGCAGCAGCGCTGAGGGCCAGGAAGTTGCGTTTGGAAATGGACATGCAGGTCGCCTGATTAAAAAAGAAAAAATTCTCTGCCGAGCGTATGCCGATTGCAGACAACGTCATTTTGCTGCGTTGCTGACCGTTAACCAGACAATCGGCTTCAGTGAATACCCTCAAACGACGCGTTTGTCCTTGGGAGCCTGTGCTGTCGAAGGTGATGGATACCCGCATGCGCGGGTATGACGGGTGTTTGCTCAGGTGTAACGCTTGCTGCTCAGGTTTTTCTTCATGTCGCGCAGCGCAGGTTGCAGCGCTTCACCAATCCGCAGGGCCACGGTGGTGGCCAGGATGTCGATGATGAGCAGGTGCAGCAATCGCGAGACCATGGGGCTGTATTTGTCGTAGCCCTCGGGGTGATCGGCCGTCAGGTGGATGTGCCCGGCACTGGCCAGCGGCGAGCCGCTGGCGGTGATGACGATGGTGGTGGCGCCTTGCTTTTTGGCGATGTCGCAGGCGTCCATCAGGTCGCGGGTGCGGCCCGAGTTGGAGATGATCACGGCGCAGTCACCGGGTTTGAGCATGGAGGCGCTCATGACCTGCATGTGGCCGTCGCTGTAGGCGATGGCGTTGACGCCCAGGCGAAAGAATTTGTGCTGCGCGTCTTGCGCCACGATGCCCGAATTGCCCACGCCATAAAACTCAATGCGGCGGTTGGTCTTTTGTGTGGCGGCCAGGGCTTGGGCGGCGTGTTCCAAAGCGAATGAGCTGGCGTCGTTGCGGTACTTCAAAAACGCGGCCACGGTGTTGTCGATGACTTTGACGGCGATGTCGCTGGTCTTGTCGTCGGCGTCCACGCTGCGGTGGATGAAGGGCACGCCTTCGCTGACGCTGCCGGCCAGCTTGAGCTTGAAGTCGGACAGGCCGTCGTAACCCACGCTGCGGCAAAAGCGCACCACGGTGGGTTTGCTCACATGGGCGCGGTCGGCCAGCTCGGTCACAGGCAGCTTGGCAAAGGCACGCGGGTCGGCCAGTACCAGCTTGCCCACGCGTTGCTCGGCTGGCGCCAGCGAGGGCAGGGAGGCTTTGATTCGCTCGAGCATGGTGGATTCCTTGTCAGATTTCTTCAGACCAGCAAAAGCCGTCGCGGGCAATCATGGCACTTGATGCGCTGGGGCCCCAAGTGCCTGCGGCATACGGGCGCGGACCGTTGTTGTCACCCTGCCAGTGTTGCAAAATCGGCTCGACCCAGCGCCACGCTTCTTCTTGTTCGTCGCTGCGCACAAACAGGTTGAGGCGGCCATCGAGCACGTCCAGCAGCAAGCGTTCGTAAGCGCCCACGCGTTCGCTGCCAAAGCGTTTGTCAAAGTCCAAATCCAAGTGCACGGGGCTCAGCGTGCCGTTGCCTTGGCCACGTTTGCTTTGGCCTTGGGCAAACAGGTGCAGCTCCAGCCCGTCTTTGGGTTGCAGGTGAATGATGAGTTTGTTGACCTGTCCCACCGGGCTTTTGAAAATTTCGTGCGGGGTGGGGCGGAAATTGATTTCGATGTGCGCCTCGCGCGAGGCCATGCGTTTGCCGGTGCGGATGTAAAAAGGCACGCCCGCCCAGCGCCAGTTGGCGATTTCGGTGCGCAGGGCCACAAAAGTTTCGGTGCTGCTTTGCAAGTCCACGCCCGGCTCTTCGCAGTAACCAGGCACCGCTTTGCCTTCGATGTTGCCCGCGCTGTACTGGCCACGGATGACGTGTTGGCTCAGGGTCTCGGGTGTCCAGCGCTTCAGGGCGCGCAGCACCTTGAGTTTTTCATCGCGGATGGCGTCGGCGTGGGCGTTGATGGGCGGCTCCATGGCAATCGCGCACAGCAGCTGCAGCGCGTGGTTTTGCACCATGTCGCGCAAAGCGCCCGTGGTTTCGTAAAAGCCACCGCGCTTTTCCACGCCCAGCTCTTCGGCCATGGTGATCTGGATGTTGGCGATGTGCTCGCGCCGCCACAGGGGCTCGAACAGGGCGTTGCCAAAGCGCATGGCAAACAGGTTTTGCACCGCAGGTTTGCCCAGGTAGTGGTCGATGCGAAAGACCTGCTGCTCTTTGAAAGCCGTGCCCACCGCTGTGTTGATGCTGCGGTTGGAGGCCAGGTCGTGGCCCAGCGGCTTTTCGAGCACGATGCGGGTCTTGGGCGTGTTCAGGCCGCAGGCAGCGAGCTGCTCGCATACGGTGGTGAACAGGCTGGGCGCAGTGGACAAGTACAGGACGACATGGTCGGTGTCGCGCTCGGCCAGACGGCGGGCCAGTGCGGCGTAGGCCGCGGGTTGGGACAGGTCCATGCGCACGTAGCACAGCAGGCTCGCGAAACGGGCGAACTCTTCGCTGTTGGGCCGTTTGTCCCCTTCGACTTGCTCAAAGCGCGACTGGATTTTTTGGCGGTATTGTTCGTCGCTCAGGTCGTCGCGACCCACGCCGATGATGCGCCCTCCATCGGGTAAGGTGCCATGTCGAAAAGCCTGAAACAGCGCCGGCATGAGTTTGCGCCAAACAAGATCGCCTGTGCCGCCGAAGAAAACCAGATCAAAAGCCATGTTGTTCTTGAGTTACATGAAAAATTGATTTGTAATGTAACTTTGTTTCATTGATAATTCAAGTCTGTTTTGTCAAAGCCCCCATGAACCAACTCGACGCCCTCAAACAATTCACCACCGTGGTGGCCGATACCGGCGACTTCAAGCAGTTGGCCCAGTTCCAGCCGCAGGACGCGACGACCAATCCTTCGCTGATCTTGAAGGCTGTACAAAAACCCGAATACGCGCCCCTGTTGGCCGAGGCCGTGGCTGCCCACCGGGGTCAGCCACTGGACGTTGTGATGGACCACTTGCTGGTGCGGTTTGGGTGTGAAATTCTGAAGACCATTCCCGGTCGCGTGTCGACCGAAGTGGATGCCCGTTTGAGCTTTGACACCACCGCCACCTTGGCTCGGGCGCGCCGCATCATGGCGCTGTACGAGGCGCAAGGTATCCCGCGAACGCGCGTGTTGATCAAGATCGCCGCAACCTGGGAGGGCGTTCAGGCGGCGGCCGAGCTCGAGCGCGAAGGCATTCGCTGCAACCTGACGCTGCTGTTCGCGTTTTGCCAAGCGGTGGCTTGTGGCCAGGCCCGGGTCCAATTGATATCGCCTTTTGTGGGCCGGATTTATGACTGGTCCAAAAAGTCCGCAGGCGTTACCTGGGACGAAGCGGCCATGTCGGGCGCGAACGACCCCGGCGTGCAGTCGGTGCGGGCCATTTTCAACCACTACAAAAAGCACGGCATCAAAACCGAAGTGATGGGCGCGTCGTTCCGCAACATCGGGCAAATCACGGCGCTGGCCGGTTGCGATTTGTTGACCATCAGCCCCGAGCTATTGGCGCAGCTGGCCGCGACCGAGCTGCCGTTGAGTCAGTCGCTGGACGCTGCTGCGGCGCAGGCGATGGACTTGCCTGCAGTGGCCTACAACGAAGCCTCTTTCCGCTTGGCGCTCAATGAAGACGCCATGGCCACAGAAAAGCTGGCCGAAGGCATCCGCGCTTTTTGTGCCGATGCCGTGAAGCTTGAAGTGCTGATGCAAAAGGGCTGAAATGCGTTGTGACCAGACAGCTGCTTGGAAAGCCTTGATCGCCCATGCGGACACCTTCAAAAGCTTTGACTTGCGATCCGCTTTTGAGCAAGACCTCGAGCGCTTTCAGAGTCTGAGCCCATCTGCGCCGCATGTCTGGGCCGACCTGTCGAAAAACCACACCGACACCGTCACCGAAGCCTTGTTGATCGAATTGGCCCGCCAAACTGGCCTGGAAGCTCACCGCGACGCCATGTTTCGGGGTGAGCCCATCAACAACACCGAAGACCGCGCCGTGATGCACTGGCTGCTGCGCCAGCCCGAAGGCACACTGTCGGGAGCGCTGGCCGCACCCCTGAAGCAAGTGCACGACACCTTGAAACCCCTGCTCGCCTTTGCCGAGCAGGTGCGTGCGCACACGCAGATCACCGACGTGGTGAACATCGGCATTGGGGGCTCTGACCTGGGGCCGCAGATGGCGGTGCTGGCGCTGCAAGACTTTGCGATGCCGGGAAAACGATTTCATTTCGTGTCGAACGTGGACGGGCACGAGCTGGCGGGTGTTCTTAAAGTCCTGAAGGCCGAGAACACGCTGTTCCTGATCGCCTCCAAAACTTTCACAACCACCGAGACCATGACCAATGCCCGCTCGGCCTTGGCTTGGTTCCGTGCGCAAGGCGGCACCGATGTGGCACGCCACTTTGTTGCACTCACCACCAACGTGGCGGCCGCTGCCGAGATGGGCATCACCACCACCTTCGGTTTTTGGGACTGGGTGGGCGGGCGCTATTCATTGTGGTCGGCCATTGGCTTGCCGTTGGCCATCGCCATTGGCGCGCAAGGCTTCAGGGATTTGTTGGCCGGTGCACACGCGATGGACCAGCACTTTCAGACCGCAACGATGGAAAACAATTTGCCTGTTCGTTTGGGCCTGCTCGATGTCTGGTATCGCAACTTCTTGAATTACACCAGCCGCAGCGTTGCGCCTTACCACAGCGCCTTGCGCCGCTGGCCTGCGTACCTTCAGCAGCTCGAGATGGAGAGCAACGGCAAGCGCGTGGACCGCAACGGGCATGCGCTGACCTACGACACCTCGCCCGTGCTCTGGGGCGAACCGGGCACCAATGGGCAGCATGCTTATTTTCAAATGCTGCACCAAGGCACCGACGTGGTGCCCGTGGAATTCATCGCTGTGAAAAAGCCCACGCACAACATGGCCGACCACCACGAATTGCTGCTGGCCAATGCGATCGCTCAGGCGCAGGCGCTGATGCTGGGCCAAGCTGACGAGGGCGGTCACAAACACTTTGCCGGCAACCGGCCCAGCACCTTCTTGCTGGTTGATGAACTCTCGCCCACCAGCTTGGGCGCCTTGATTGCCATGCAAGAACACCGCGTATTCGTCAGCGGTTCGGTCTGGGGCATCAACAGTTTTGACCAATGGGGTGTGGAGCTGGGCAAGGTGTTGGCCAAGGACATCCACGTGCGCATCGCCACGGGTGATGTGGACGGCTTAGACGCCTCGACGGCGGCGCTGGTGGCCCGTGTGCGTGGCTGAAGGTCTGAAGGAAGTCTGAGAAAAGCCTGTACAGAGAATTCATGAATCCCGAAGGATTCACGGATTCATTTTTAACAAATTGATACGATTACTTTTCAAATTAAAGTAAATCATAGGAATTCATATTTTATGATTCGTCCATGCACAAAAACATGGACCTTTACCAAGAACTCGGCGTCACCCCAGAGGCCGAGCCCGATGTCATCCGCGCCGCCTACCGTGCGCTGGCTTTGCGCTACCACCCTGACCGCCAAAGGTGCATCCACCCTGATTGCCGCAAAAATGGCCCGAATCAACCACGCGTACAGCGTTTTGAGCCAATCGGAAAGCCGTCAGGCCTACGACGAGAGTCAGCGCGTTTCACGTCCTCGTTTTGTGTCTCCCCTGATCCACACCACCACTTGCCACACGTTGGCCCGGGGCATTCAGCCTTTTTTAACCACTTACGACCAGCGCGGTCGTCTGCACACCTTCGTCTGAGTGCCGCCTCCAAGGGCCCGATGTGCCCTGTGCCCAAGAAAAAACCCCGCCAGAGTTGCGGGGTTTTTTGTTGCAGGCCCGTTCAGTGCTTGTGCGCCCCGTGGTCATGCGATGGCGCCGCTGGTGTGGTTTTGCCCACCGCCGCCGTGCTGACTGTGACCGTGCCGCGCATACCCGCCTCATAGTGACCCGGGATCAGGCAGGCCATCTGCAAGGTGGTCGCTTGCGCGAAAGTCACCACCAACTCACCGGTTTGCCCGGCAGCCACCGTGATGGCAGCGCCTGTGCCGTGGTTGTGCGCGCTGTCATGGGCGTTTGTTGAGGCATTGCCTTGCGCCGCAGCTTGTTTCATGGCCTGGGCATGGGT
>CAJBLW010000630.1 GCA_903953985.1 uncultured Burkholderiales bacterium | reverse complement strand
CGGGTGGGCGGGGCATGAACGTGACCGCGCCTTTCAAGCTCGACGCTTTTGCCTACGCCACCGACCTGGCCCCCAGCGCGCAAATGGCCGGTGCCGTTAATGCGATGAAGTTTGAGGGCGACAAGGTGTATGCCGAAAACTTTGACGGGGTGGGCCTGCTGCGCGATGTGGTACAAAACTTGAGCTGTCCGCTGCAAGGGCGACGCGTGCTGATTTTGGGGGCGGGTGGCGCCACACGCGGGGCCTTGCTGCCGCTGTTGGCTGAGCAGCCGGCCGAGCTGGTGATCGTCAACCGCACTTTGGCCAAGGCGCAGGAGCTGGCCGCCTTGGCGCAGCAGCACCAAACCGGTCAGGTGCCAGTGCAGGGTCTGGGTTACGACGCCGTGCAGGGCGCTTTTGATGTGGTGCTGAACGCCAGCTCCTCCAGCCTCACGGCCGAGCTGCCTCCGCTCCCAGCCAGCGTGTTTGCGCCCGGGTGCTTGGCCTATGACCTGACCTATGGCAAAGGTCTCACACCGTTTTTGAAGCTGGCCCACCAAGCGGGCGTGACGCGCCTGGCTGACGGCGTGGGCATGCTGGCCGAACAAGCGGCCGAGGCCTTTGCCTGGTGGCGTGGGGTGCGGCCCGATACAGCGGCGGTGATTGCCCAGTTGACGGTGCCCTTGGTGTGAAGCTGCCCCACATCCACACGTCCCGCTGCACCGGTTGCGGCTGGTGTGTGGCGGCCTGTCCGCCGGGGGTGCTGAGTTTGCAGGTGGTGGCCTGGCGCAAGCATGCGGTGCTGCACGATGAACAAGGCTGCACCGGGTGCAGCCAATGCGAGCGGCGCTGCCCGTTCGGGGTGATCACGATGGTGAAAACACCCCAACCCAACAAGCGAGAGGCTTGAGCATTCAGGTGTTTTGCCGTTTGACCAGCAGCGCCACCAACTCGGGCACCAGCGCGTTCGGGTCACCTTCTTGGCAAGCGGCCTCCAGCGTGTTTTTGACGGCCTGCGCCACGGTGTGGTCGGCGTGCGTGTCGATGGCCATCTGGTTGTAGTAGCTCAGGTCTTTGAGCGCGTTGCTCATCGAAAAGCGCAGGCCCGAGGTGTCACCCGTGGTCAGTGTGGGCTTGAGGCGGTCAAGCGCCGCGCCCCAGCCGCCGCCCTTGGACAGCACTTCCACAAAAGTATGGGCGTCCACGCCTGCACGTTGGGCGCAAGCTGCGGCTTCTGCCAACAAGGTCACGGTACCCAGCGACACGTAGTTGTGCAAGAGCTTCATGCGGTGGCCCGAGCCGATGGGGCCGGTGTGCACAATGTTTTCGGCAAAGCAGGCCAGGATGGGTTTGCAGCGTTCAAACAAGGCCACATCCCCACCCACCAGCAAATTCAAGCGGCCCTCGGCGGCCTCTTTGGGGGTGCGCGTCATGGGCGAATCGAGAAACTGACCGCCTTGGGCGATCACCAGGGCCGCCACTTTTTCAGTCGATGCGGGCACGGCGGTGGAGCAGTCGATGACGGTGGTGCCGGGTCGCATGCCCTTCAAGACACCGTTTTCGCCCATCAAAACCGCTTCCACCTGCGGTGTGCCAGTCACGCACAGGATGATCACATCTGACTGTGCGGCCAGGGCCTGTGGGGTGGTGCAGGTGCGAGCGCCTGCGGCCAGCAGGGTGTCCAGCGGCTGGTTGCCGGGGTGCTCCAGTACCGTCAGGCTTTGCCCGTGCTTGAGCAAATTGCTCGCGATGCCGTGGCCCATCATGCCGATGCCGATCATGCCGATTGTTGTCATGCGTGCTTTCGAAAGAGGAAATGCGGAACATCGCAATATACCGATTTCGCAGGTCGTTGATCCAGCTTGAGCGCAGGCGCCATTTTTTTGAGCGCAGGCTGCATGTCGGGGCTGAAGCTCCAAACCTACGGGTTCAGGAAGGGCCTTGGTCCTCCCGAACCGAACAGCAAGGCTTTCGCCGGGTAGTGCCTTCTCGCTTATCGGTGTTGGAACACGGGCGGACGTTTGTCCAGAAAGGCGTGCATGCCTTCGTGAGCGTCTTCACTGGCAAAGCGGGCGTGCAGTTCGCGCCGCTCGAACAAAATGCCTTCGCTCAGGCTGCCCTCAAAGGCGCGGTTGAGCGATTCCTTGATGGCCATCAGCGCGGGCAGGGAAAAGCTGGCCACTTGGGTGGCCAGTTTCAGGGCGCTTGTTTGCAACTCGGCATCGGGCACCACGCGCGAGACCAGGCCGTAGCGATCGGCTTCTTCGGCGTTCATCATGCGTGCCGACAGGCACATGTCCATGGCCTTCGCCTTACCCACGGCGCGAGGAAGTCGTTGCGTGCCCCCAGCGCCAGGCAGCATGGCCAGCTTGATTTCGGGCAGGGCGAATTTAGCCGATTCTGCTGCGACGATGATGTCGCAGGCCAAGGCCTGTTCGCAGCCTCCACCCATGGCAAAACCGGCCACCGCTGCGATCACCGGCTTGCGCACTTGGCGGATGGTTTCCCAATTGCGGGTGATGAAGCCCCTTTGGTAAACATCCATGTAGGACCAGTTCGCCATCACGGCGATGTCGGCACCGGCGGCAAAAGCCTTGTCGCTGCCGGTGATGACGATGGCGCCGATGTCCGTGTCAGCATCCAAGCTGATCAGTGCCTGTCCTAGCGCGTCCATCAACTCGTCGTTGAGGGCGTTCAGTTGCGCAGGACGGTTCAGGCGGATCAGGCCCACGCGGCCATGGGTTTCGGTGAGGATGGTGGGCTCGGTCATGGTGCGGGTGACCATCAGCCTGGGGTCAGCATGGCTTGAAGTTGTTCGCGCAACTTGAACTTCTGGATCTTGCCCGAGGGCGTCGCGGGCATGGAGTCCAGCACCTGCAGGCGCTCGGGAATGTACTGAATAGCCACCTTGTTTTCTTTCAGGTAACGCACGATTTCGGGCAAGTCCATACTTTGACCGGGCTTGGTCACCACCACGGCGCAGGCGCGCTCGCCCAGTCGCTCGTCAGGGTAGGCCACGATGGCCGCCATGGCCACTGCGGGGTGGCGGTACAGCAGCGATTCGATCTCGACCACCGGGATGTTCTCACCGCCACGGATGATCACATCCTTGCTGCGGCCGGTGATGCGGATGTAGCCTTGATCGTCCATGCGGGCCAGGTCACCGGTGTCAAACCAGCCTTCCGCGTCGGTGCCGTTCAGTTGTGGGCGCTTGAGGTAGCCGCCAAAGTTGGAGCACGAACGCACATACAACTTGCCGGGCGTGCCCGCAGGAAGTGCGGGTCCAGAAGCATCGATCTCCACCACTTTGAGCTCCACGCCGGGCAATGCGAGGCCATCGGTAGTGAAAGCGCGTTCGTCAGAGTCGTTCAGCTGGATGAGTGTCACAGCGCCGTTTTCGCTCATGCCCCAGGCGGATACGATCTTGGTGCCGAGCGCCGCGCGGGCCTGCTCCACCAGCGGGCCGGGGATGGGGGCACCGGCGCACAAGAAGGTCTTGAGCGTGGGCACGGGAGTCTTGCCCTCGACAACCGCGCGGGTCAAGTCGGAGAGGAAGGGTGTTGAGGCCATGGTGAAGCTGGCCTTTTCGGTGTTGATGATCTCCACCGCCTTCTTGGGCTCCCAGATGTCTTGCAACACGGCACTGGCCTTGAGCATGATAGGCATCATCAGGCCGTACATGAAGCCGGTTTGGTGCGCCATAGGCGAGGCCATTAGCACCACGTCTTCGGCATCGAGTTGTAAGCGCTGTGCATAAGGAATGATGTTGGCCATCACGGTGTTGGCCGAGTGCATCACACCCTTGGGCTCGCCGGTGGTGCCAGAGGTGTAGATCAGCTGGGTGATGTCGTCCGGGGCGGGACGGTGAGCGCTCAGGATGGCAGCCGCATCGGCTTCCTTTTCCCATTCAGGGCCGCTGAGCAGGGCCTCGAAGCTGTTGGCGCCCTGGCCGTCGATCACCACAATGTGTTTCAGGTCAGGCAGGCCTGGCTGAATGGCCGTGATCATCTGCTCGAAGTCAAAACCCCGGAAGGTCTTGGGCCCGATGATGACCTTGGCTTCACCGTGCTTGAGCATGAAGTTCAGCTCGCGCTCCCGGAAGATGTGCATCAGCGGGTTGATGACCGCACCGATGCGCGAGCAGGCCAGATAAGTCACGGTGAATTGCCACCAGTTGGGCAACTGGCAGGCCACGATGTCGTTCTTTTGTACACCCAGGCGCGTCAGGCCCACAGCGATGCGGTCGGCCATTTTCGACAGTTCGCGGTAGGTGAAGTGCTTCACATCGCCGGCTTCGACGCGGTAGGCGGTCAGGGCCAGCTTGTCCGGGCAGGCGGCCAAGCAGGCGTCGAGTTCGCCGTTGATGGTGCGGTCGTGCCAAAGGCCTTGGGCGATCATCGGGGCACGGCGGGCGGGCAATAAAACGGCATCGAATTCCAT
>CAJBLW010000629.1 GCA_903953985.1 uncultured Burkholderiales bacterium | reverse complement strand
GGTGCCTTCGGCCATCGTGGCCATGGCCATTTTTGGGGTGCTGCTTGAGCGTTTGGTAATTCGCCCCATCTTGGGGCAACCGGCTTTTTCCATTGTGATGCTGACCATTGGTGTGGGCTATGTGTTGCGCGGCCTGATCACCATGATTCCTGATCTGGGTACCGACACCCACACCCTGCCCGTGCCCTATGCGGGTGAAGTTTTGCGCTTGGGCGGTTTGGTGATCGCAGACGAGCAAATGGTGTTGATCGGCGCCACCGGCATTTTGTGCCTAAGCTTATTTGCCATGTTCAAGTACAGCAAGCTTGGCATCGCCATGCAGGCCGCCTCGCAAAACCAGCTGGCTGCCTATTACATGGGCATACCGGTTAAGCAGATCAATGGTCTGGTTTGGGGTCTGGCTGCGGCCGTGGCGGCCGTGGCGGGCTTGCTGTTGGCCCCCATCACCTTTGTGCACGCTAACATGGGCTTCATTGGCCTGAAGGCCTTTCCCGCAGCGGTGGTCGGCGGATTTGGCAGCTTGCCCGGCGCAATTGTGGGCGGTCTGGTGATCGGCATCGTCGAATCGTTTTCCGGCTTTTATTTGCCAGAAGGCTTCAAGGACATCGCGCCTTACATCGTGGTGTTACTGATGCTGGTGCTCAAGCCCAATGGCTTGTTCGGCGAACAACTGCGCAAGAAAGTTTGAGGCCCCGGCATGCGTTTCATTTTTAAAACCGATTACAACCAGGACGTGAAGCTGGCCAAGCACGGCGGCCATGTATTTTGGTACAGCCTGCTGGGCCTGTTCCTTGTGGCCGCCCCTTGGGTGGTGGCCGAGTACTGGCTGGCGCAGCTGACCTTTGTACTGATTTATGCGGTGGTGGGCCTGGGGCTGATGCTGCTGGCGGGCTTTACAGGACTGTTCTCGTTGGGTCACGCTGCTTTCTTGGGGGTAGGGGCTTACACCCAGGCCGTCATGGTCAATGCCGGGGTGCCGTTTCCGCTGGCGCTGGTGTGCGCGGGCTTGTTCTCGGCCATCGTGGGCATCATCGTGGGTTTGCCAGCGCTGCGCGTCAAAGGCATTTACCTGGGCATGGCCACGCTGGCTTTTGGCTTCATCGTTGAAGAGGGCATGGCCCGTTGGGAGCGGGTAACGGGCGGCAACGCCGGTTTGTCGGTGGGTTATCCCGCCATCGGCAGCTGGACGCTGGACAGCACCGAAGAGTTTTATTTCCTGTGCTTGCTGGTCACCGTGGGGGCCACGCTGGCCATCGTGAACCTGCTGCGCTCGTCCACCGGGCGGGCCTTTGTGGCCATCCGCGACTCCGAAATTTCGGCGCAAAGCATGGGCATCCACTTGGCGCGTTACAAGACCTTGTCTTTCGCTTTGTCGGCCGCACTGGCGGGCATTGGGGGTGCCTTGTACGCGCACAAAATCCAGTTCCTCTCGCCCGAGCAGTTCAGCATCATCCAGTCGATCGACTTGTTGCTGATGGTCGTGATCGGCGGCTTGGGCTCGATCCACGGGGCCTTTCTGGGCGCGATTTTCCTGATCGTCATGCCCCAGCTGATTTCGATGGGCAAAGACTTTTTGCCTGCCGCCATTGGCGGTGCCGCTGGTTTGCAGGGCACGGTCTATGGCATGGTGCTGATCGGCTTTGTGCTGTTTGAGCCCATGGGCCTGTATGGCCGCTGGCTCAAGGTGCGCACCTGGTTCCAGCTGTTTCCGTTTTACCGCCGTGGCCTGTTCAAGCGCCAAAAATCGTTCCAGAAGTCGGACCGCCTGAAATGAACGCAGACATCCTTTTATCCGCCCAAGACCTGAGCGTGCGCTTTGGTGGCGTGCTGGCCGTCAACAAGGTCAGCTTCGACGTCAAGCGCGGCGAGGTCTTCACCCTGATCGGCCCCAACGGGGCAGGCAAGACCACCGTGTTCAACCTGATCAGCCGCATCTACACCCCCACCACGGGCGTGATCGACTACGCCGGGCCGCAAGGCACGCTGCGCCTGACCGACCAGCCAGCGCACCAAATTGCCGGGCTGGGCATTGCCCGCACCTTCCAGAACATCGAGCTGT
>CAJBLW010000628.1 GCA_903953985.1 uncultured Burkholderiales bacterium | reverse complement strand
GCTTGTGGCTTGCAGGCCGCGCCCGGTGCGCTCAAACAGCAGCAGATTCAGCTGACTTTCCAGTTCTGCAATATGACGCCCCAGCGTGGGTTGGCTAACGCCTGTGGCTCGGGCTGCGCCCATCAGGCTGCCGTGTTCCATGGCCGCCAAAAAGGACTGGATCAAGGCCCAGTTGAAGTTTGACTTATTCATAAGTGAATGGCTGGTGATCGAATTTATGCAATTGTGCAATAGCAACTGTCTCCAGACAATCGTCTTCACCTCATTCATCCCTAAGGAGAATCACCATGAACAGAAGACAGATGTTGCGCATCACAGGCGGCGGATTCATCGCCGCAGCCACCGTGACCAGCTTGACCGGCTGCGACAGCAGCATGCCGCCCGAAGCGATTGCGGCGTGGAACCCTCCAGCCGACAGCCTGGACATCCGCCGTTGGGTTTTGTCGCACGCTTTGCTGGCACCCCATGCCCACAACCTTCAGTCGTGGTTGGTGGACTTGGACACGCCCGACACCATTGTTTTGCGAATGGACATGACGCGTTTGCTGCCCGAGACCGATCCGCTCTCGCGTCAGTTGGTGATCAGTCAAGGCACTTTCATCGAGGTGCTGGACCTAGCCGCTCGCCAGCGGGGCTACCGCACCGAGGTCACGCCATTCCCCGAAGGCGAGTTCAGAGCCACCGCCCCAGACACACGGCCCACCGCCCGCATTCGCCTGGTGCGCGATGCGCAGGTGCAGCCCGACCCGCTTTTTGCGCAGGTGTTCAAGCGCCACACCCACAAGGGCGTTTACGAGACCCGCACGCCCGATGCCGCTGCCTTGCAGGCGATACGCGAGAGTGTCAAAGGTTTGCCGGTGACTTTGGGCTTGGTCACCCGGGGCGAGGAGTCGGCCATGGCCCGCCACGCGCAAATCGCCATGGACGCCTGGCGCACCGAGTTGGTCACATCGCGCACGCTGCTGGAGTCCTACCATGTGCTGCGCATTGGCCCGAAAGAAATTGCACAGCACCGCGACGGCATTTCGCTCAACTCACCCATGGTGCGTGCCCTGAATGCTCTGGGTTTGTTTGACCGCACCAAGGCTTCAGCACCCGACAGCTCAGAGATCAAAGGCCAGCTGGAGCGCTTCAATGCCGCCATTGCCAGCACACCGGCGTATTTTTGGTTGAGCACCGAGCACAACGACCGCACCACCCAGCTGCAAACCGGACGTGCCTATGTGCGGGCCCAACTGGCCGCCACGGCGCAGGGCTTGTCCATGCACCCCTTGTCGCAGGCCCTGCAGGAATACCCCGAACAAGCTCCGCATTACAAGGCCGTGCACGATTTGCTGGGCGCAGCGGACCGTGGGCACACGGTGCAGATGTGGACGCGTATGGGTTATGGGTCTTCGATTGGCCCGGCGCCGCGTCGGGGACTGGATGCACATCTGCGCAAGGCGTGATGGGGTAGCCGAAACCGGGGTTTTGGCCCCAAAATAGCCCTCCAATACAAACGCCGCTAAAGGCGTCAGGGGAGCTTTCAAATGACCACCACCGACAGGGTTCAGAGCGAATTTGCAGAACGTCACATGCACACCATCCTGGCCCGCTTGGCCGGGCCGAGCGCTGTGCCCCGTGCCGACCAGGTGGACGCGGTGCATGCCGTGCTTCAACCGGCCTCGCGCGTGTTGGTGGTGCAGGCCACGGGTTGGGGCAAGTCGGCGGTGTACTGGGCGGCCACCCACGCCATCCGCAGCACGGGCGCTGGCCCCACGCTGGTGGTTTCGCCCTTACTGGCGCTGATGCGCGACCAGGTGAGCGCGGCTGAGCGTGCAGGCCTCAAAGCAGCCACGGTCAACTCCACCAACATCGATGACTGGGACGAGGTGTTCCAGCAGCTGGACGCGGACGCCATCGACGTGCTGCTGGTCTCGCCCGAACGCTTGGGCAACCCGCGCTTTGCGGCGCGGCTGGGCGCTTTGCTGGCCCGGGTCGGCCTGATCGTGATCGACGAGGCGCATTGCATCAGCGATTGGGGTT
>CAJBLW010000627.1 GCA_903953985.1 uncultured Burkholderiales bacterium | reverse complement strand
GGCAGCTTCGGCTGGGTTGGCCAGCGCATCCTTCCAGCCGCGAAAAGCCGCACGGATGAATCCGCGAACGACCGCAGGGTTCGCCTTCAGGTAGTCTTCCTTCACACCGATGCTGTTGGCGTAGATATCGAGACCGTAGTCGCCCAGCAAAAGACACTTGGCTTGCGCGTCGCCCGCTGCGCGCTTGATCGAAGGCTCGCCCATGATGAACTGGTCAATGGCCGCCACCTTTTTCGAAACCAGCATAGGCACGCGTGCGGCGCCGTCAATATTCACGATCTTGAGTGTGGACGGATCGAGGTTGTTCATCTTCATGAATGCGGCGAAGATGCGCGGCATGAACGAGGCGCTGCTCGAACCAATTTCGAGGCCCACCATGTCCTTCGGGGATGACACGTTCGCGCCGGGATTTAGACTGAACACGCAGTAAGGCGGCTTCTGGTAGACGGCACCGACTATTCGCACCGAGTTGCCGGCGGCGCCACTGGCGACCAGGCTGGGGATGTCGATAAAGCCGATTTCGGCGAGTCCCGACTCGACGAAGCGCACGGCATCGGCCGTGCCCTTTGTGGGGAGGATCGTTACGTTGAGACCCTCTTCCTTGAAGTAGCCTTTGGACAAGGCGACGTACCAAGGAGCATGTCGCCCCAGAGGTATGAAGTCCAGTGCGAACTTGATGTCCTTTTCCTGAGCCTGAACTCCTGGGGGTAAGAGCGTACACGCCGCAAGAATTGCCCCGATCACCTGCTTGAAAATTTTCATGAGAATCTTCCGTGGGTTGACAAGTTTTGTAATATATCACATGATATCTTGAATATCTATGGGAAATCAGTGATGCAATTTGGTTCAGTGCGCAGTGTGCGTAAAGTATTCCTTGCAAACGAACTTGGCGGGGGCGCTCAGGAAGACTTGGTCGCGCTCGACGATGCAAGCTTCGACTTCGATGCTGGCGAATTCGTGTCGCTACTCGGCCCCAGTGGGTGTGGCAAGACCACGCTGCTTCGCATGGTTGCAGGTTTGACGCCAAGGTCGGGGGGCAGCATCACCATCAACGGAAAGGACGTGGACGGGCCTTACGGTGACTATGGTTTCGTGTTTCAGGCGCCAAGCCTAATGCCGTGGCGCACCGTTTTGCAAAACGTCCTCTTTCCCATGGATGTCCTCAAGCGTAACGATTCGGCAGCCCAGGGCCGGGCGCGCGAGTTGCTCGCGCTGGTCGGCTTGTCGGATTTCGCTTCTTCTCGGCCCCACCAACTGTCCGGGGGTATGCAGCAGCGCGTGGCGCTTTGCCGTGCTTTGATCCACGCACCGAAATTGCTGCTCATGGATGAGCCTTTTGGTGCACTCGACGAACTCACACGGCTCGAAATGAACGACCTTTTACTCAAGATCCGCAAAGAGACCCAGGCGAGCGTGCTCTTCGTGACCCATTCCATCTCCGAGGCCGTCTACCTGGCCGACAAGGTGCTTGTATTCAGCCGGCGCCCCGCCCGCGTCGTAGAGCAGTTGAGCGTGAGCCTGGGTTATCCGCGCAGCCAGGCGGTGCGTTTCACACCCGAATTCACGCAGGCCGAAAGGCGTGCAAGCGAGGCGCTGGGCATCGTGGCGCCTACCGCTGGTGCGGGACTCCAATGATGATCACCCGCAACAACATCGAACGCGTCGCCTACCCGTTGTTGGGGGTGGTGACCGTCCTCACTCTGTGGCAACTGACCTGCATTGTCTGGAAGATGCCCGAGGCGGTGCTTCCCACCCCATTGAACGTCGCGCTTGCCATCGCGAAATACTGGCCAGCCCTAGTGACCGAGGGCTGGGTGACTTTGAAGGCGACGCTTTATGGCTTCGCGCTTGCCCTGTTGCTGGGAATTCCGATCGCGGTGGCGGTGTCCATGTCACGCTGGGTGAATCTCATGTTTTACCCGCTGCTTGTGGCCTTGCAGTCGGTCCCCAAGGTTGCACTCGCACCGATTCTGCTGGTCTGGCTTGGCACAGGCATCGAATCCAAACTCGCGATCGCGTGGCTTGTGGCGTTTTTTCCAATCGTCGTCGACACGGCTGCGGGCCTGCAGTCCACCCCGCGTGATCTGCTCGAACTCGGCCGCAGCCTGAAGGCCACGCGCTGGCAGGTGTTCTCCATGGTTCAG
>CAJBLW010000626.1 GCA_903953985.1 uncultured Burkholderiales bacterium | reverse complement strand
GGAGATGGGACTTTGAAGCCCGCGGCTATTCAGATTGTTCGGGGATTTGTAGACATCGCCGAAGGCCAGGTGCATTACCGCCAGGCCGGACGCAGTCAACCGGGTCAACCGCCACTGGTCATGTTTCACGCTTCACCAGGCTCAGCCAAGTCACTGGAACCCCTGATGCGGGTCCTGGCCTCCCGTCGCCGCGTGATCGCTCTGGACACCTTGGGCAACGGTGATTCTTGCGCACCCCATCCAGAACACCCTGATTTGGCGTACTTCGCTCAAGCCCATCTGCGCGCGATCACCGCCTTGGGCATTGAAAAATTTGACGCTTGGGGTGCACACACAGGTGCGAACATCGCCTGCGAATTGGCCATTGAAAACCCCGAACGTATTCGCAGCCTGATCATCGATGGCATTGGTTTGTACAGTCCGCAAGAGCAAGCCGAGTTGCTGCAACACTATTTACCGACCGTTCACATCGACCAGCAAGGCAGCCAATTTCACTTGCTCTGGCATTTCGTGCGGGATGCCTATTTGTTCTGGCCGTGGTACCAGAAAGACAGCCAACACCGCCGTCCTACCGGCTTGCCCAATGCCGCGGACCTTCACGACAAAGCGGTAGAGGTCTTCAAGGCTGCACGCACATTTCAGCTGTCCTACAAAGCCGCTCTCAGTTACCCCAAAGAGCAAAGGCTGCCCTTGCTCAAAGTGCCGACATTGCTGACCTGCGCTCGGCAGGACATGCTGCATGTTTATTTTGAAAAAGTATGCGCTTTGGTCAAGCCATCCAGGGCAGAAACCACGGCGGGTCTGGGAACCCCTGAGGCACTGCACGAAACAGCTGCCGTGTTCGAGCGTTTTTTAGAAGATATGGCCACGGTCTGAAGATGGCATGGCCATCGAATGCCTGGCCTGAGCATCGACAACACCTCAAACGATGTGCAAACCACCATCCACCACCAAGGTGCTGCCGGTGATGAACGATCCCTCCGAAGAAGCCATCCACAAGATAGGCCATGCAATCTCTTCGGGTGTGGCCCAACGGCCCAGCAAGGATGTGTCTTTGCGCTCGGTCTTGAGTTGCTCCACGTTCTTGCCGATTTTTTGCGCACGACCCACATGGAAATCCGTCAGCGTTGAGCCGGGGCACACCGCGTTGACGCGAACGCCGTGCACCGCCTCTTCACAGGCCAGTGATCGGGTCAAGGCCAACTGGGCAGCCTTGGTGGCATCGTACAAGGCCATGCCTTTGCGTCCCTTGACGGCGTAGCAAGACGACACATTGACGATGCTGCCGTGGCCGGTGTTGCGCAGATGAGGCAAGGCAGCATGGCAGTAATTCGTGATGCCCACCAGGTTGACGCCCACGATCGCATGCCATTCGGCCGCGGTCGCTTGGGCTGCTGCCGAATAATTGCGCATGGCCGCGTTGTTGACCAGGATGTCCAGGCCGCCGAATTCCCGGACACAGCGCGCCACGGCTTGCAGCGCCAACGCGGGGTCGCTCACATCGGCCTGGTCGCACAGCACACGGGCATCGGGCATCGCTTGCACAATGGTCTGGCGCGTGCGTTCCAGACCCTGCGCATCGGCGTCTACCAAAAAGACCGAAGCGCCTTCCTGACAAAAGATGTGCGCTGTGGCCGCACCAATGCCCGAACCCGCGCCCGTGATCAGCGCCACCTGGCCTTGCAAACGTGGTTGGCCCATGCCGCTCACTCCGCTTTGGTACCGGTGTCTTTGATCACTTTGCCCCAACGCTTGATTTCCGAGCCAATCCAGTCACGAAACTGGTTGGGGGTGGTGGCTACGATTTCAAACTCCATGTCCATCAAGCGCTTGGTGATCTCAGGCGAACGAACGATCTTCACGATCTCGCGGTTGTAGCGCTCGATGATGGGCGCGGGCGTACCGCCGGTGGTGAGAAAACCAATCCACGAGGTGGCTTCAAAGTCGGGGTAGCCCGACTCGCTGAGGGTGGGAATGTCGGGCGTGGTGGCAAAGCGCTTGAGACCTGAGGTGGCCAGCAATTTCAGACGACCTTCCTTGGCAAACTGCTGCACATTGCCCGGCACAAAGAAACCCGCCTGGATGTTGCCGCCGATCAAGTCGCTGACGGCAGGTCCAGCGCCACGGTACGGGATGTGGGTGATGTGAAACCCCGCGGCCGACTTGAACATCTCCATGGTCAGGTGCGAGGCACTGCCCAAAGCCACCGAGCCGTAAGAATACTTGGCGGGGTTGGCCTTGGTCTTCTCGACGAAGTCCTTCACGCTGGTGATGCCCGAAGCCGGGTTGACCACCAGGTATTGCGGGGCCTTGACCATCAAAGTGATGGGGGCCAGATCCTTGACCGGGTCATAGGGCATTTTGTCGAACAACCCCACATTGATCGCCAATGGACCGTTGTAGCCAATCAGCAGGGTATGGCCATCGGGTGCGGCCTTGGCCACCATGTCGGCGCCGATGTTGCCGCCCGCACCAGGTTTGTTTTCCACCACAAAGGGCTGCCCGAAAACTTCTTGCAGTTTGGGTGCAATCAGTCTAGCCAGCACATCGTTGGTGCTGCCTGTGATGGGCACGATGATGCGCACCGGTTTGGTCGGCGCCCATTCTTGCGCCCAGGCCGATGTGACGGCCCCCAGACCCAAGGTGGTGGCCAGTGCCAGGGCACCCATTTGTCGACGGTTGAAATTTTTCATCTTGTCTCCTGTTGTGCTTTGGATGTTTGTCAAATCGAAAAAACCGGTTCGTCCAGTCCATTGGCCAAGTGAGCCTTGGCCCAAACCATGGGGTCATCGCCTTTGGGCAACAACACGCCGGCAGGGCGTACATGTTGCTCGGAGGCATCCAACGCCGGGGGCTCGATGCCTTGCTCCAGCGCCACGGCCGCATCGTGCAGCATGCGCCGAGCCATGACGATGGCACGGTCGGTGGGCAGCAGTTTTTCGGCCGCGTGGTCCTGGATGGAACCCATGCTTTCTTGCAAGGAATAGTCTTGCGCCGAAAACCCGAAAACCCCGCTGTAAGCGCGTTTTTCCTGTTGGGCCTTGCGGTCCATCAGGTAGTCGTTGTCGCGATTGGCTTTGGGCACAAAACTGCCTGGGGCGTCGTATTCCACGTGGATGCCTTTGCCCGCAGCCATGGCTTCATTTTCTTCGGCGCTCAGCGGCTGCTTGGGTTGCCAATTCATGCTCCAGGCCCAGCACTCATGGTCGTTGACCGGCACCCAGGCATGGCCGCCGAGCGCATGGTGGCCAAACGGCGGAATCATGGTGAACCAGGGGAACAACCACTGGGTGATTCGCCAGTAAAAACTGTCGGGCTCGCCCATGCGACGGCCATACAAGCTCATGCCAAACGAGGTCTTTTCGATTTCAAACACCACATTGCCATCGGCCTTGATGTAGTCGAGCGCCTTGACGCCTTGGTGCATCGGGTCCGTGTCCACTTCATAGCGGTGCACATACGACACGTGCGCGGTGTCAATGCCCCCCTCCATGGCCTGCAGGTAACTGGAATACTGAAGGCGCTTGGAGACGAACACATGGCTGTCTGGCAAGGTGCACCACTCCAGTTCGGGCGGTTCGGGCATTTTGTCGGGCGGCCCCATGTAGGTCCAGACGATGCCGCCGCGCTCCACGCAGGGGTAGCCTTTGATGTGCATGTGCGCACAGGCTTTGGGGTTGGAGGGGACGTCCACACACTGGCCATTGCCGTCGAACTTGACGCCGTGGTAGGCGCAGCGGATGCCGTTTTCTTCGTTGCGGCCAAAGTAAAGCGACACACCTCGGTGAGAACAAAACTCGCCGATCATGCAGGCCTTGCCGTCGGTGTTGCGAAACGCCAGCAGCTTTTCGCCCAACAACTCGATGCGCACTTGCGGACCGTCGGCCAGCTCAATTTCGCTGCTGCTCAAAGCGGGCACCCAATAGCGCCGCATCAGGTTGCCCATGCGCGTGCCGGGACCCACACGGATCAGGGTTTCAGACATGTCCTTGTTCATAAAAAACGTCTCCTTGGCTTGAATAAATCACTGTCACAGTCATGCTCAACTGCACAGCTTTCCGTAAAATGATAATGCTGTCCACCAGGCGGACACAACGATACGCACGGGACGCGCAAGGTTTTGAGGGGTTTTGGCATGAGCATCAGCAGCGGCGATGGCGTCCGGGCCGTTGAACGGGCTTTGGACATTTTGAAAGCGTTCTCGGTGAACGAGCACGAACTGAGCGCCGCTCAATTGCTGGAACGGGTCCCATTGAGTCGGCCCACGCTGTACCGATTGCTGCAAACGCTGGTGCATTCAGGTTTTGTGGTGTCCTCGGGTGAACCCCAAAGGTTCAGGCTGGGACCTGCCGTCGGCCAGTTGACCCATGTGTGGTCGTCGGGCCTGAACATCTCTTCGGTGGGGCAAGCCATCATGCAACGCGTGTGGGAAGCCACCCAAGAAACCGTGGCCCTTTTTGTGCCGCAAGGCAACATGCGCCTGTGCGTTGCCGAGTTGCCCAGCCCGCAGGCGCTGAGCTTCAAAAGGGGTGTGGGTTACCAAGAACGCATTGTTTTGGGGGCCAGTGGCCAGATCATCCTGGCACATGCCAACACCTCGATTGAGGCGATCGAGCGTTATGCCGAAGGCCTGAACCTGGACCCAATGCGCTTGGCGCAAGAGCTGCGCCAAATCAGGAAACGCGGCTACGCCACCAGCAAAAACGCATTGATCGAAGGGGCCGTGGCCATTGCTGCACCGTTCTTCAACAGCCATGGCCAAGTGGCTGGCTCCATCGCCGTGTTCGGGCCAGGGGCCCGCCTCAAAGAGGACAAGGTGCGCCAGTTCGGCGCCGTGCTGGTCAAAGAAGCTGCTGCCCTGTCGCAGGCTTTAGGACACACCTGAGCCTGATCGCTTGACAGGGTTGGTGGTTTAGAGTTGCCACTGAAGGCCACGAACCCAACCCACGCTCTGAGCGCCGGTGTTATCGCTGTCCGCCCCAATCAGCACCGCACGCACTTTGGGAACGCTTGCTCCTGCAGGCAGCTCGTCGGCAAACAAGCTCGCAAAGTCGGCAGCCAGGTCGCGGGTTTCGGTTTGCCACTGGGCCAAAGGCGCGCCCTTGCCTTGCAAGGTGATGAAGCGCACGCGCTGGGTGTAGGGGTTGGGGCCTTGCAGGCCAGCGGGGTGCACGCTGTCCCACACATAACAAAGCGTTGCTGCGGGCAAGTCTTCGCCACTCACGCTGCGGGCAATGCGCAACAAGGTGCGCTGGGCAAAAGGCACGCGGTCCAGCGGGTGGTCAAACATGACGCAGACCTTGAGGGCGGCGTCGTCTCCGGCTTTGGTCAAGATGTCGGCCACGCCTTTGCCGCCCGTGAGCGGCTGGTCCAGCCGCCAGTGCCATTGCAGTCGGCCCGGGTTGACATTGGACAGGTCGTGCACCCAGGTGCCATACGAAGCGCGGGTGCTGACCTTCAGCGCCCGCTCGCCTTGCACATCGGCCAACTCAAAGCGCGTGGGCGGGATGTCGGCCTTGGATTTGGGGAAGCCCACAAATCGCCATGGGCTGGTGGTT
>CAJBLW010000625.1 GCA_903953985.1 uncultured Burkholderiales bacterium | reverse complement strand
GCCTTTTCGCTGTCCACGCTGGGGGTGATCGATCCGGTGACGAACGCCATCGTCAACTCGGGCTTGGGTGAATACGGCGTGCTGGCACTGCTCATCTTGATGCTGATCACTGTGGGCATGTTCCTCGACGGTGTTTCGATTTTCTTGATTTTTGTGCCGCTCTTGTGGCCCATCGTGCAGTACTACAAATGGGACCCGGTCTGGTTTGGCGTGATCCTCACGCTCAAAGTGGCGCTGGGGCAGTTCACGCCGCCGCTGGCCGTGAACCTGATGGTGTCTTGCCGCATCGCCGGTGTGCGAATGGAAGAAACCGTGCGCTGGGTGGGCTGGATGCTGTTTTCGATGTTCCTGGTCATGCTGGCGGTGATTGCCTGGCCCGAACTGGCCCTGTGGCTGCCGCGTTATTTGGGTTATTGATGTTCATTTTTTTAACAAGGAGAGAACCATGAAACTTCGTCGTCATTTGCTCAGCCTGCTGGCTGTAGCCGCTGGTTTGGGTGCTTTTACCGCCCCGGCCGTGGCCGCCGATTACAAGGCCGAATACCGCATGTCCCTGGTGTTGGGCCCGCCCACACCTTGGGGCCAAGCCGGCAAGATGTGGGCCGACACGGTCAGGGAGCGCACCCAGGGTCGCATCAACATCAAGCTGTACCCCGGCGTGTCGCTGATTCAAGGCGACCAGACCCGCGAATTCAGCGCATTGCGCCAAGGCGTGATCGACATGGCCGTGGGCTCGACCATCAACTGGTCGCCCCAGGTCAAGGAACTGAACCTGTTCTCTCTGCCCTTCCTGATGCCCGACTACGCGGCCATTGACGCGTTGACGCAAGGCAGCGTGGGCCAGAAGATTTTCCAGACCTTGGACAAGTCGGGCGTGGTGCCCTTGGCTTGGGGTGAAAACGGCTTCCGTGAACTCACCAACTCCAAGCGCCCCATCAAGTCGCCAGCCGATCTGAAGGGCATGAAAATCCGCGTGGTGGGCTCGCCCATTTATTCGGACATGTTCAGCGCCATGGGGGCCAACCCCACTCAAATGAGCTGGGCCGATGCGCAGCCTGCGCTGTCCAGCGGCGCGGTGGATGGTCAGGAAAACCCGCTCTTTTTGTTCACCGTGCTGAAAATGCACACCGTGGGCCAGAAATTCGTGACCACCTGGGGCTATGTGGCCGACCCGCTGATCTTTGTGGTCAACAAGGACATCTGGGCATCGTGGACACCCGCTGACCAGGCCATTGTGCGTCAGGCCGCTGTGGACGCGGGCAAAGCTGAAATCGCCATTGCCCGCAAAGGCCTGGTCGAAGCCGACAAGCCCGTGCTCAAGGACATCGCCGCCATGGGCGTGACGGTGACATCGCTCTCCGCCGACGAGCGCGATGCCTTCGTCAAAATCACACGCCCGGTGTACGAGAAGTGGAAAAACACCGTGGGCCCTGCCCTGGTGAAAGAGGCCGAAGCCGCCGTCGCTGCGCGCAAGAAGTGATGTCAGTGCCTGGCCAGCACAACTTGTTGGCCAGGCGTTTCCTGTCTGGGTTCAGGTCATGACCCAGCCCAGGGGCGCTGCGCGGTGACCCTGTGGCCTTCTTGATGCGAGCGAGACACGGGATGCCGCCAGCTGGCACCACAATCCTTGCATGCCCGACCCGACTCACTTACACCGTCACGACCGACGTGCCTTGCTTGTGGCCCTTGTGTTGGTGGTCATCTGGGGGGGCAACTTCACCCTGCAAAAGTACCTGTTTGACCTGATCACACCGGGTGGATTTTTGTGGGCGCGTTACCTCATCATGCCCACGTGTGCGCTGTTGCTGATGCGTTGGCGTTTTGGTCATTGGCTACCGCCTTTGCCCCGCAAGGACTGGATGCAGATGGCTTGGCTGGGCTTCATTGGCCATTCCTTGCATGTGGGTTTGGTCACTTACGGCATCCACTGGTCCACGGCGTTTTCCAGTTCGGTGATCTTGGC
>CAJBLW010000624.1 GCA_903953985.1 uncultured Burkholderiales bacterium | reverse complement strand
GTGGAACACCCTGAGCCAGCGGCTGGGCACCGACTGCTGGGTCAAGCATGAAAACCACACCCCCGTGGGCGCCTTCAAAGTGCGCGGCGGCTTGACTTATTTTGAGCATCTGGCCCGATCAGGCCAGATGCCGCAAAAAGTGATCAGCGCCACCCGGGGCAACCATGGCCAGAGCATCGCTTATGCAGCAGCACGCCACGGCGTGGCCTGCACCATCGTGGTCCCGCTGGGTAACTCCGCAGAGAAGAATGCCGCCATGCGGGCGCTGGGTGCGCAGCTCATCGAACAGGGTCATGACTTCCAGGCCGCCCGCGAACACGCTCTGAGCCTGGCTCAGGCAAGCGGTGCGCACATGGTGCCCAGCTACCACCCGGCCTTGGTGCTGGGCGTGGCCACGGGCTGGCTCGAGTTTTTTCAGGCTGTCCCTGCGCTCGATGTGCTTTACGTACCGATTGGCCTTGGCTCGGGTGCCTGCGCCGCATTGGCGGCAAAACAGGCCCTTGGCCACCCCGTTAAGGTGGTGGGCGTGGTCAGCGCACACGCGACCACGTACCTCGACTCGATGGCGGCAAACTGCGTGGTCGAAGCCCCGGTCAGCACCGTGCTGGCCGATGGCATGGCGGTACGCCGCGCCGACCCACAAGCGCTGGCCATTTTGCAAGCTGGATTGGACCGCGTGGTTCAGGTCAGCGATGCACAGGTGGCCCAAGCCATGCGCGACCTGTACACCGACACCCACAACCTGGCCGAAGGTGCGGGTGCCGCCAGTTTCGCCGCCGCTTGGTCCGAACGCGAACAACTGCGCGGGCAAGTGGTGGGCACCACCTTGTGCGGTGGCAATGTGGACGCCAACACCTTGTGCCAAGTGCTGCAAAACCACACCTGAAAGCCACAGGATCTGGCTCTTTGTCGCGATGGAAACTCAGCAATAACTTCAACTCTTTCACGAATGGCTGACCCACTCCAGACCCAAAACGCCAGGTCGCTCTTGGGACAAAACCGGCGCACGTCCGCCACCACAATAGACGCCCATGGGAACTCTCTATCTGGTCCGCCATGGACAAGCCTCCTTCGGGGCCGATGACTACGATCAACTCAGCCCACTGGGCCGTCAACAGGCTGTGCGACTGGGAGAGTATCTGCGCACCAAGTTGCAAGCCCAACCGATTGAAGCCGTGATGATGGGCAGCTTGAAGCGCCACCGCCAAACCTGGGAAGGCATTGCCGAGGGCGCGGGCCTGATGCACACCCCGGCCGTCTGGCCGGGCCTGAACGAATACGACAGCCACGCGCTGATCGAATCCATCCACCCCGAACCACTGGCCAAGCCCGACACGCCTGAGTTGTACCGCCACCACTTTCGCCTGTTGCGCGATGCGCTGCAGGCCTGGATGGCGGGGCGCACCCAGCCGCGCGGCATGACCAGCTACGCCGACTTTGTAGGCGGCATCGAGGGGGCGCTGGACCATGTGCGGCAAAACCATTCAGGCGACGTGATGATCGTATCCAGCGGCGGCCCCATCTCCACAGCCGTAGGCCGCGTGCTGGGCACCCCGCCCGAAACCACCATCGAGCTGAACCTGCGCATCCGCAACACGGCGCTGACCGAGTTTGTGTTCAATCCCAAACGGCACATGCTGCTGACCTACAACACCTTGCCGCACCTGGACAACGACGCGCACAAGGACTGGATCACCTTCGCTTGAGACGCTGAATTTCCTTATGAAAATTGGGTGTAATCCCTAGGAAAAACCTTGCAATTGCAGGGGCAAAATAAGCGGCATGAATTGTTCGACCGCCTGGCTTGCCCTTCAGACACTGGAAGGCGGCATTGAGTTCACCCTCACACCCGCCGATCAAGCCGATCGTCTGGCAGCACAACTGAGCGCGGACCTTCGGGAATGGGACCTTCAGTCGGCGGTTCAGACCCGCAATGTGCCCCTGGAAGACGGCACGGTGGCCTTTTTGGTCAGTTTGCGACCCGAATTCCAGCAGGCCCACATGCCCGGGTTCAACAGCCTGAACTTGTGCACTTCCCTGGGGCCAATCAACCAGGATGACCACGCCAATGAAGCTTGGGCCTTGGAACGCGAAATCTGGGTGGCTCTGTTGGGCTCGCCCCATCGCTTTGCATTCCGCGACCTGGAGGCCCTGAAGTCACACGTTCGGGTGCGGCGCAACATGGCCTTGGCCGCCCGCTTGACCGCGCTGGCCTTCAAAACTGAAGCGGCCGAACGCCCCGAGGCCGACTGGCACTACGAAGAAGACCCCGGCTTCATCCTCAAGCCGGGTCGCCCCCTGATTCAAGCACTGATCTCCGCCACGCAGCCTGAGGCCACTGGCAAGCTGTACGACTTCTCGTGCTACCGCGCCACCGAATACGTGATCTTGCTGGGCATCGCGCAAGAGTTGCAGGCGCACCACCCAGCATTGTTGGCCGAATTGCAGCAATTGAACGAACGCCACGCGGTGCGCTCAGGCCAATTTCACGAGGTGTTTCTGGTCGAGTACGGCAGCATGGAAGCCCCCTTACCCGCCCGCTTTTATGTCCCGGGCGACCGACTGTGGTTTCGCAACCCGGATGAGCGCTCCGCCGACGTGACCGGCTACGAAGGCTCCTGGGTCATGTACATGGGCGGCGGCCTGTTCAGCAACTTCTGGAAGCGGGACGCACCTTTCACCCTCGAATCCAAAGCCATTGAAATTTTCCACTGGAAAGACGGCGTCTACACCGACGCCCAAGGTGAGCTACAAATGAACGAGACGGTGGTGGAACGACTGGTGGCCCAAACCCAGGCCGACCCCGAAGCCAGAGCCCGCGTGCTGGAACGCATGATGCGCATGCGCGACCCCAAAGGTGTCTATGCCGAGGGCGGCTGCATCGACACCACACGCGAATACCCTAAAAACGTGAGCCGCGAGCACTGCGAGTTGGTGCTGCCCGCATTCTGAAGACTGGGCCGGTGGGCCTCAACCCACCTGGTCGGTGAGCGTGTCTGGAGGCAATTGGTCAATTTCACAAAGCAATTGCGCCAAAGCCCGGCCAGAAGCATCCAGCAAAGCCTGCCCTTTGGCCAGCGTGGCCGCAGCCGCATTGCCCGCCGCACCATGGCGGTTGTAGTCTTGCATTTGCCAGCCCAGTTTGGCACTTTTTCCGTTGCCCAAAATTTCAAAGCGCTCGGCGCGATCTTGCGAGGTGGACCGAAAGTTCTGCGCCCGATCCATGCGTACGGTGCCTGGGCGCAGCGCCAGCATCATGGAGGTTTCGGTGTCACCCGCGTGCACGCCAAAGCGGTGCTCTTCGGGCGGGAACAGCGCATTGACATCGTCCCCCTGTGCATCGCGCAACGGCAAATTGAACCAACTCACGCTGTAGACCAGCATGCCCAGGCGGGCCCGCAGGTCACGCGCCACGATGTCCATCACACTGACCTGACCGCCATGGGCGTTCAAAAGCACCAGTTTCTTCACTCCACTGGCCGCCACCGACTCGCCAATGTCGGTCCACAAACGTATCACGGTTTCGGCCTTGAGCGTCAGGGTGCCGGCAAAACGGGCGTGCTCGGGGCTCAGCCCCACCGTTTGGGTGGGCAAAAACAAGACGGATAAGTCGGCTGGCAAGTGCGGCAAGCAAGCCGACACCACGCCATTGACCAAATCGGTGTCCACCGACAGCGGCAGGTGAGGGCCATGCTGCTCGGTGGCGGCCACGGGCAGCACGGCCATCGTCCGTGCATGCGCCAGAGCTTGAAAATCGAGGGTGGTCCAGTCGGCCCAAAATCGCGAAGGGTTTTGCATGTTTGGCATCTTAATGGAGCGCGGCCGTGTACAGTGCCTTTCGCAGAGGGTTCCGCTTCAGGTGTTCGGGGCCACACAGAAGGATTGGCGTGAAAGTTTCCGTGTTGTCGCGTGGCTGGGCCACGGTTCAGATTGGGGTGCTTGTGCTGGGCTTGTGCGCGCTCTTGTGGGCGTCTGTGCCCAGCCTGGCGCAAACCGGCGCCCTGTTTTCCTCTAAGGCGACCCCCAGCAATTCAGCCACGACCGCGTTGCTGAGCAGTCCCTCCCATGTGGTCAACACCGAGCAGGTGCGGGCCGAGTTGCAGGTGCACGCCCCCCAAGGGATCCAGGCCGGGCAAACCTTTTGGCTGGGCCTGCAGATCGAGCACCAACCCCATTGGCACACCTATTGGCAAAACCCGGGTGACTCGGGCTTACCCACCCAACTGCAATGGCAGCTGCCTGCTGGCTTGCAAGCCGGCGCAATTGCGTGGCCTTTGCCCAAAAAATTCCCGATTGGCAGCCTGGCCAACTATGGCTACGAAGGCCGTCTGCTGCTGACGGTGCCTGTGACGGTGGCCGCTGACTTCCGCTTCCCGGACAGTGGGCCACTGACCCTTCAATTGCAAGCCGATTGGCTGGTGTGCCGCCAAGAATGCATTCCGCAGGAAGGCCGCATGAGCCTGAACCTGGCCTCTGCCGCGCCGCATACACCGCACGCTGCAAAGTTCGAAGCAGCCCAAAAACTCAGCCCCCAGACGCTGCCTCAGCTCATGCAAGGCGGCACTTGGATCACCGGCGGCCAAACCACATTGTCGGACGACGGCAGGCAACTGAGCTTGCGCGTGCACGGCCTGCCCGTCAGCTGGCGTGACCAGATGCTCAGCGCTTTCCCGGTCACCGCCAGCGTGGTGCACAACGCGGCCGTTCAGGGCAAAGGCTGGACGCAAAACTGGCAAGGCGCCGTCTGGCAGGCCCAAATCCCCGTGTCCGAAGAACGCGGTGACAGCCCCCAAACCCTGCGCTGGGTCATCGCGAAGGGGTCGGAGTCTGCGCCCCAAGCACCTGCTTTCGAGCTGGCCACGCCCGTGCAAGGCACTTGGGGCCCACTGGCTCAAACCGCGCCGGCCGAGATCTCGCCCGCGCTGGCCAAGGCCTTGGCCGAGAACGCACGCGCTGCGCAAAAAACAGCGGCATCCAGCACCACGGCTTTGGGCCTGACGTTGGCCATTTTGGGGGCGCTGGTGGGCGGCTTGCTGCTCAACCTGATGCCCTGCGTGTTTCCGGTGCTGGCCATCAAGGTGCTGGGCTTTGCCAAGGCCGATGCCACTCAGGCCCAACACCGCGCCGCCGGGATGGCTTACACCGTGGGTGTGGTGCTGTCGTTCATTTTGCTGGGCGGCCTGATGCTGGCCTTGCGGGCCGCTGGCGAACAGCTCGGCTGGGGCTTTCAGCTGCAGTCACCGCCCGTGGTGGCGGCTCTGGCGCTGTTGTTCACCGTGCTGGGCCTGAACCTGGCGGGCGTCTTTGAATTCGGGAACATGCTGCCCAGCAGCTTGGCGTCTTTGCAAAGCCGCCATCCGACCGTGAACGCCGGTTTGTCGGGTGTGCTGGCTGTGGCCGTTGCTTCACCGTGCACGGCCCCCTTCATGGGCGCGTCGCTGGGCTTGGCCATTGCGCTGCCCGTGTGGCAAGCGCTGATGGTGTTTGCCGCCATGGGCGTGGGCATGGCCTTGCCGTATCTGACGGCCAGCTGGTGGCCGGGCATCGCGCGCGCCCTGCCACGCCCTGGCGCCTGGATGCTGACTTTCCGCCAAGCCATGGCCTTCCCGATGTTTGCCACTGTCATCTGGCTGCTGTGGGTGCTGGGTCAGCAAACCGGCATCGACGGGGTCAGCGCTCTGTTGGCTTTGCTGCTCACGGTGGCTTGGCTGGCTTGGGCCCAGGGCCTGGCAGGCCGCACGCGCTGGGTCATGGGCGGCCTGGCTCTGGCCATTTTGCTGTGGCTGGGCAGCAGCTGGCTGCCTTTGGCTTTGCGAGAAGCCCCTGCAGTGGCCCCTTCAGCCACATCGGCCAGCAGCGCCAGCGAGAAAAACGCCGCCGGCCTGCCCATGTGGCAAACCTGGTCAGAGGCTGACGTGCAGACCCACCTGAGGGCTGGTCGCCCAGTGTTCGTGGACTTCACCGCCGCCTGGTGCGTGACCTGCCAGTACAACAAAAAAACCACCTTCGCCGATGCCAAGTTGCTGGCCGACTTTGCAGCCCGCCAAGTGGTCCTGATGCGTGCCGACTGGACCCGCCGCGACCCAGCCATCACCCAAGCGCTCACAGCATTGGGCCGCAGCGGCGTGCCTGTGTATGCCTTGTACTCACCGGACCGTGCGCCCGTGCTGCTGTCCGAATTGCCCAGCGTGGCCGAAGTGCAAGCGGGTCTGCAGGCCCTGAGCACTGGGCGTTGAACGCCCGCCTTTCACTGCCCTCTTTGACGCCCGCCGGACAGTGAAACGTCCTTGCAGCCTGCGACAATGTCGGGCATGAGCACTTCTTTTGCCCCCCTCCAAAACGACAGCTTCTTGCGCGCCTGCCTGCGCCAAGCCACTGACCACACCCCCGTCTGGCTCATGCGCCAAGCCGGGCGCTACCTGCCCGAGTACCGCGACACCCGCGCCAAAGCCGGCAGCTTCATGGGCTTGGCCACCAACGTCGACTACGCCACCGAAGTCACCCTGCAGCCCCTAGACCGTTACCCGCTCGACGCGTCCATCCTTTTCAGCGACATCCTCACGGTGCCCGACGCCATGGGCCTGGGCCTGAGCTTCGCTTTGGGCGAAGGCCCAAGATTTGAAAGAAATGTCCGGGATGAAGCAGCCGTTAATGCGCTGGCCGTGCCCGACATGAACAAGCTGCGCTACGTCTTCGATGCGGTGACGTCCATTCGCAAGGCACTGAACGGGCGCGTGCCCCTCATTGGCTTTTCCGGCAGCCCCTGGACGCTGGCCTGCTACATGGTCGAGGGCGCAGGCTCTGACGACTACCGCCACGTCAAAACCCTGATGTACAGCCGCCCGGACCTGATGCACCGTATTTTGGCCATCAACGCCGATGCCGTGGCCCTGTACCTGAACACCCAAATCGAAGCCGGTGCGCAAGCCGTCATGGTATTTGACAGTTGGGGCGGCGTGCTGGCCGATGGCGCTTTCCAGCAGTTCAGCCTGGCCTACACGGCCCGCGTGCTGAGACAGCTCAAAACCGAGCACGACGGCCAGCGCATCCCCAGCATCGTCTTCACCAAAGGCGGTGGCCTGTGGCTGCCTGAGATGGCGGGCCTGAACTGCGATGTGCTGGGTCTGGACTGGACCATGAACCTGGGCCGCGCCCGCGCCCTGGTAGGCGGCGAAGTCGGCGGCCCCGGCAAAGCGCTGCAGGGCAACATCGACCCGAACATCCTGTTTGCGCCGCCTGCGCAGATCGCGACCGAGGTGCACCGGGTGCTGGACAGCTTTGGCACGCCGCACACCGACCGCAGCACCACAGGCCCCACGCACATCTTCAACCTGGGCCACGGCATCAGCCAATTCACCCCGCCCGAGCATGTGACGGCGCTGGTCGAGGCGGTGCACAGCCATTCGAAGGCTCTGCGCCAAATGTGAACGCGGCGGGCCTGGACTGCACGGCCGCTATCATAAAAATCAGGCGTACGAGCACTTTTTTTGCAAAATAAAAGCCGCTTGACGCTTGACTTATGCACAAAAGTAAACATCAGTTGAAATAACATCGTCCTGCTGCACAGCAACATAAGGGGCTCAAACCCTCTCACGCAAGTCATTGATTTCATTGGACTTTATTTCCTGCACAATGGATGGGCATTTTGACGGAAGGCTTGATTTTCAAGGCTTCCAGGGCATCCCGATAGAGTTTTCAACAAAGTTATCCACAGATTTTCTGGATCAACCGCAAAGCTCTTTGAAATCAAGGACTTAGCCCCTCTTTCAAGAATTCAGCTAACTTGCAATACTGATAAATACACAACAAAACACCGTAAACAATGTGAGTGCGCACCACTGGATCGATGTAGCCGTTCAGACCCCGGCCCACAGCCCCGTTGGAGGGTTGCTGACTTACCGCAGCCCCTTCTTGGTGCTGCCGGGACAGCTTGTACGCGTGCCCTTGGGCAAGCGAGATGTACTGGCCGTGGTCTGGGCGCTGCGCGATGCAGCACCGGCGGACATGCCTGAATCAGCAGTGCGCGACGTGCTGAGCGTGCTCGAAGGCCTGACCCCGCTGGAGAGCGCATGGCGTCAACTGGTGCAATTTTCGGCCCAGTATTACCAGCGCTCTTTGGGTGAGGTGGCCTTGGCAGCCTTGCCGCCCCAGTTGCGCGACTTGACATCCGAGCAACTGGCGCGACGTCTGAACAAACAGAACACCGACCGTGCCGTGCAAACCACGCCCGGCCCAGCCCTCTCAGAAGAGCAAGCCAACGTGCTGGCACAAATGGCCAGCGGCACCGGGCCCTTCCTGTTGTTTGGCAGCACCGGGAGCGGCAAAACCGAGGTGTATCTGCAGGCCGTCGAGCGCATGCTCGCCACCGCCCCACAAGCCCAAGCTTTGCTCATGGTGCCTGAGATCAACCTCACACCCCAGCTCGAAGAGCGGGTGCGAGCGCGTTTTGGTAGCGAAGCGGTGGTGTCCATGCACAGCGGCATGACGCCTGCCCAGCGCTTAAAGGGGTGGCTGGCCGCCCATGCAGGCCACGCCCGCATCGTGCTGGGCACGCGCATGGCCATTTTTGCGTCGATGCCCCACCTCCAACTGATCGTGGTCGATGAAGAACACGACCCGAGCTACAAGCAACAAGAGGGCGCCCGCTATTCGGCCAGAGATTTGGCGGTGTACCGGGGGCGGCTGCAAAACGCCCCGGTGCTGCTGGCCTCGGCCACGCCTTCGCTGGAAAGCTGGCACCACAGCCGCCAAGCCGTTGCCGAAGAACCAGGCGGTCGTTACCAACGACTGTTAATGCCCTCGCGCATTGGCGCTGGTCTGCTGCCCAAAGTGCGGCGCGTGGACATGAACAAACAGCCTCGTCGCGCCGTGCTGTCCACCCAGTTGGTGGCCGCCATCCAAGAACGGGTGGAACGCGGCGAACAATGCATGCTGCTGCTCAACCGCCGAGGCTATGCGCCCGTGCTGCACTGCGCCGACTGCGGTTGGAAAAGCCAATGCAAGCACTGCAGCGCATTTCGGGTGTTCCACAAGATCGACCGCACCCTGCGCTGCCACCACTGTGGACTGACCGAGCGCGTGCCACGCGCTTGCCCCGAATGCGGCAACGCCGACATCGCGCCCATTGGCCGGGGCACCGAGCAGCTCGAAGAGCACTTGGGTGAGTTGTTGGCGCATGTCTTGCGCCCAGATGGCACCCCAGTGCGCATCGCCCGCATCGACGCCGACAGCACCCGCTTGAAAGGCGCACTGGAAAGTCAGCTGGCCCAAGTGCACTCGGGCGAAGTGGACGTTTTGGTCGGCACACAAATGATTGCCAAAGGGCACGACTTTCGGCGCATCACCTTGGTGGCGGCGGTCAACCCCGACACGGCTCTGTTCTCAAGTGACTTTCGAGCGCCCGAGCGCTTGTTTGCGCTGCTGATGCAGGCCGCAGGCCGCGCTGGGCGCGACGCCGCGCAAAGCGCCACCAGCGAAATGTGGGTGCAGACCTTTCACCCGACGCACGCGCTGTTTGATGCGCTCAAAAAACACGACTACCCGGCCTTTGCCGCCAGCGAGTTGGCCGAGCGCACCGCCGCCGACCTGCCGCCCATCAGCCACCAGGCCCTGCTGCGCGCCGACGCCCGCACCCAAGAAGCCGCCCAAGCCTTGTTGAACGCAGCCCGCGAAGCGCTAGAAGCACAACTGAGCGCGGACCCCGACACCGCCGACTTGGTGTTGCAAGTGAGTGTGTACCCCGCCGTGCCCATGAGCATGCAGCGCGTGGCCGACGTGGAACGCGCCCAAATGCTGCTGGAAAGCCCAAGCCGCATGGCACTGCAAAAAATGCTGTGGCACCTGCACGCCGTGCTGCACCAGGTGCGCAGCCAGCCCGAACACAAAGGCGTGATCCGCTGGCTGGTCGACGTGGACCCACAGGCTATTTGAGCCCGCCCGCCATGGCACTCAGGCCTGGAACAAGGTCACCACCCCAGAAAAGGTAAAAAACGCGGCCACCGTCGACACCAGGATGATGCGTGCGATGCGCCCGTTGTCGGCCCCCAGCCGCTCGGCAAGCAACGACACATTGCTGGCACTGGGCAGCGCAGCCACCAGCACAATCACCTGCAAGGCAAATGGCTCGATCGGCACGCCCCACTGAATGGCGGTCAAGCCAACCAACAAGACCAGCAAGGGATGCAGCACCAGCTTGATCAAGGCCACGGGCAAGTAATCGGCCATGCGCAGCGGCCCATCCGGCCGCTCGTGGGCCAGCATTTGGGAGCGCGCCAGCACTGCGCCAATGGTGAACAAGGCGACAGGTGAAGCGGCATCGGCCAGCAAACCCACCGTTTCGTTCACCGGGCCACTCAACGTCCAATCACCGTAAGAAAACGCAGCCCCCAAAGAAATGGCCCAGGGCATGGGGTTGCGCAATACCCCCGCCAACGCTTTGCGAGCGGCCACAACGGCGCCATGCTCTTCTGCCGCATCCATGCGCGACAAGGCCACGCACAAAGAAGATGTGATCACCAAGTCCACCACGATGGTCACAATGGCAGGCCCCACGGCCTGCGCCCCCAGCAAAGCCACCAGGAGCGGCACACCCATGAAACCGGTATTGGGGAACGCCGCCACCAAAGCGCCCAAAGACGCATCGTTCCAACGGATGCGTCCATTCAGGCTGATGGCGATGCTGAACGCCACCACCACCAGCGCGCAAAACAAATAGGTGAAAAACACCCCGGCATCGAGCAACTGCGCGATGGGCGTGTCCGCGCCAAAACGAAACAACATGCAAGGTAAGGCAAAAAACAGCACGAAGCCGTTCAACCCCGAAATCGCCTCCAGCGGCAACCACTTCAGGCGCGCGGCGGCATAGCCGCACAGCACAAGGGCAAAGAAAGGGAAAGTAACGCGCAGGACTTCTAGCATTCCCTGATTGTCGGGTAACCCATGAGAGGCACAGGCGTTCAGAGTCTCTGAGCCGACAAAATCAAACCAAGTCAGGGTTACAAAACCAAAATCCAATCGATTTAGAAAAGCACCTTGATCATCGGCCGCACAAGTGAAAAACCGTGCCTTCCAAGCCGCTATGATGGTCTGTTTTGCCTTGATCTCCCCCATGTCAGCAGGACTCAACAACGCCCAACTCGAAGCCGTGAACTACGTCTCCGGCCCCTGCTTAGTGCTGGCCGGAGCGGGTTCGGGCAAAACGCGGGTCATCACCCACAAGATCGGCCGCTTGATCGAAGCAGGGCTGGAGCCCAAGCGCATTGCCGCCATCACCTTCACCAACAAGGCGGCCGCCGAGATGCGCGAGCGGGCCAAACAACTCATTGGCCGCGCCGCCAAGGATGTGTTGATTTGCACCTTCCATGCGCTGGGTGTGCGCATCATGCGCGAAGACGGCGCTGTCCTGGGTCTCAAGCCGCAATTCAGCATCATGGATGCCGACGATGTCACCAGCATCCTCAAAGATTGCGGCGGCACCACCGACGCGGCCACCGCCCGCCAGTGGCAGTGGACCATCAGCCTGTGGAAAAACATGGGGCTCAATGCCGCGCAAGCAGCCGCCCAAGCGCCCGACGACAACGCCCGGGTGATCGCGCGCATCATGGCGCTCTACCAAGAGCGGCTGACGGCCTACCAAAGCGTGGACTTTGACGACCTGATTGGTCTGCCCCTGAAGCTGCTGGCCGACTACCCCGAGGTGCGCGAGCGCTGGCAAGCCAAGATGGGCCATGTGCTGGTGGACGAATACCAAGACACCAACGCCACCCAATACGAGGTGCTGAAACACCT
>CAJBLW010000623.1 GCA_903953985.1 uncultured Burkholderiales bacterium | reverse complement strand
ATGCATTTGAATCTTCAAAATCGCGTGGCACTGATCACCGGTGGCAGCAAGGGCATTGGGTATGCGATGGCCCATCATTTGGGACAGGCAGGTGCCCGCCTGGTAATTTGTGCACGGGATGAAAAAACCCTGAAAGAGGCCTGCACCTCACTGCAAGCCAAAGGACTGGATGTCCTGAGTGTGGTGGCAGATGTCTCTGTACCCCAGGATATCGATGCGCTGGTGGCCAGTGCCCATGCGCATTTTGGACGCATCGACATGCTCATCAACAATGCTGTCAGCTCTTCTCAGAATCAATTCGACGCCTTGTCAGACGAAGATTGGCAGCACCACATCAATATCAAACTCATGGGCTACATTCGCTGTGCACGCGCTGTTCTACCGCATATGAGATCCCAGAACTGGGGGCGCATTGTCAACATGGCAGGCATCACGGCACGAGATGTCAGCGCCTACCGAATGACCAATGGCGTGGTCAACGCGGGCGTCACAAATTTCACGAAGCATCTGGCCGAACAGGTTGGGGCATTCGGGGTGACCGTCAATGCGATCCATCCAGGCTACACCTGGACGCCCCGGCTTGAATCGGCTCTTGAAAAATGGGCAGCACTGGAAAACATGACCGTCGAACAAGTCACCGCCCTGAGGCTGAAAGAAATTCCCATAGCTCGTTTCATGCAACCTGAAGACATGGCCCGGCTGGCTGTTTTCTTGTGCAGCGATGCGGCCAGCGCGATCACCGGACAAGCTATCGCGGTGGATGGTGGCTCTGGTCGCGCCATACCTTACTGAAGACGACGGCACAGAAATCAAGTGCGCTTGATTTCAGGAAGCAGAAGAAAAACGCAGAAGTTTTGACACCTCTGCGTTGGTTTTGAGCCGTGGGTCGCGCCTCAGCCGTTCAATACACCGGCTGGTGCTGCTTCAAGCTGGCTATCACTTCCGCTGTGAGCGCAAAGCCCGCGCCATACTGCGCAGCCAACTCGGCACACCGCTTGGCAAACGCATCCACCCCCTGGCCATAGATGAACTGCAGCGCACCACCCGTCCAGGCCGGAAAGCCGATGCCGAAGATCGAGCCGATGTTGCCGTCGTGCACCGAGGTCAGCACGCCTTCTTGCAGGCAGCGGGCGGTTTCCACGGCTTGGCGGTACAGCAGGCGGTCTTTGATGTCTTGCTGGCTGTAGCTGGCGTCTGCTTTTTCAAAACGGGTTTTCAGTTCGGGCCACAGCACTTTTTTCTGGCCCGCGGGGTAGTCATAAAAACCACCGCCTGCGGCGCGGCCGGGGCGCTTGAGTTCTTTGACCATGCGCTCGACCAGCAGTTCGCCGGGCGTGGCGGTGTGGGTTTTGCCTTCTTTGGCAAAGTCTTCACGGGTTTGGTCCAGCACATGCACCGACAGCGACAGCGCGGTTTCGTCCAGCACGGCCAGCGGCCCCACGGGCATGCCCACTTGCATGGCAAGGTTCTCGATCACGGGGGCGGGGATGCCCTCGCCCAGCATGGCCGCGCCTTCCATGACAAAGGTGCCGAAGGTGCGGCTGGTGTAAAAGCCGCGCGAATCGTTCACCACAATCGGCAACTTGCCCAGCGCCTGCACGTAGTCGTAAGCACGGGCGATGGTCTCGTCGTCGGTCTGTGCGCCACGAATGATCTCCACCAACTGCATCTTGTCGACGGGGCTGAAGAAGTGGATGCCGACAAATTTATTGGCATTGGCGCTGGCCGTGGCCAGGCCGCTGATGGGCAAGGTGGAGGTGTTGCTGGCAAAGAAGCCGCCTTCAGCCAGCATGGGCTCGGCCTCTTGCGTGACGCGGGCTTTGAGTTCGCGGTTTTCAAACACAGCCTCGATGATCAGGTCGCAGCCCTTAAGGTCTGATGCGCTGGCCGTGGGCTGGATGAGTGACAACAAAGCCGCTTGTTTGTCCGCAGTCATGCGACCTTTGTCCACGCGCTTTTGCGTGAGCTTGTGGCTGTAGGCCTTGCCTTTTTCAGCAGCCTCTTGGCTCACATCTTTGAGCACCGTGGCGATGCCCCGGTTGGCTTGTGAATACGCGATGCCCGAGCCCATCATGCCCGCACCCAAAATGCCCACTTTTTGCGGCTTGTAGCGCGGCACATCTTTCGGGCGGCTTTGGCCGCCCTTGATGCTGTTCATGTTGAAGAAGAAGGTGTTGATCATGTTGCGCGCCACCTGGCTGGTCATCAGACCGGCCAGATATCGGCTTTCGATGCGCATGGCGGTATCAAAGTCCACCATCGCGCCTTCGACCATGGCGGCCAGCGCCGCTTCGGGCGCGGGGTACAGGCCGCGTGTTTTTTGCTTGAGCACGGCCGGGGCCACGCTCAGCATGCCTGCGATCTTGGGGTTACTCGGCGTACCGCCGGGCATTTTGTACTCTTTGCGGTCCCACAGGTGTTGGGCGGCCTCGGGCTGGCCTTGTGATGCCGCAATGTGCGCCAAAGCGCGGGGGCGCAGCTGGTCGTCGCTGGCCACGATCTCGTGCACCAGGCCCAGCTTTTGCGCTTCTTCGGGGCCAAAGAGTTTGCTCTCCAGTACATAGGGCTGCGCGGCCAGCAGGCCCAGTTGGCGCGTCATTTTGGTGATGCCGCCGCCACCGGGAATCAAGCCCAGCGTGACTTCGGGCAAGCCAAATTGTGTTTTGGGGTTGGCCGTGGCGATGCGGTGGTGGCCAATCAACGCCACTTCCCAGCCGCCGCCCAGCGCCGTGCCATTCAGGCAGCTGACCACCGGCACGCCCAGCGTCTCGATGGTGCGAAAAGCTTTCTTGATGCCTTCGATCTCCACAAAGACACGCGGGCCGTCCGAGGCTTGCGAGCGCATCACACCCTTGAGGTCGGCCCCGGCAAAAAAGGTGGACTTGGCCGAGGCCAGGATGACCCCTTTTAAAGACGCCTTGTCTTTGGCCACCTGCTCAGCCGCCTGAGTCAGGTCAGCCTGCCATTGCAGGCACATGGTGTTGACCGGCGAGCCTTGCTCGTCAAAGGTGATGGTGGCGATGCCGTCCGCCAGTTCGTAGCGCAGTGTTTTCAAAATCATGATGGTGTCTCCCCGGTCAAACGCGTTCAACGATGGTGGCGATGCCCATGCCGCCGCCCACACACAAAGTGGCCAAACCGTAGCGCAGTTGGCGGCGGTGCAACTCGTCGATCAGGATGCCCAAAATCATCGCGCCCGTGGCCCCCAACGGGTGGCCCATGGCAATCGCGCCGCCGTTGACGTTGACCTTGTCGTGCGGCACACCCATCTCT
>CAJBLW010000622.1 GCA_903953985.1 uncultured Burkholderiales bacterium | reverse complement strand
TGTTGGACACGCCTTGCGATTGGGCCATGGCCGCGCTAGCGGTCAGGGCCAGCGCAGCGGCGACGAGACTGAGTTTGATTTTCATGGTGCAGATCTCCTGTTGTGGTGATGGATAAAAGTGACTAGGGAATCGAATCAACGGTACATCGCCTCGATTTGGGGCGCGTATTTTTTCTCGACCAGTTTGCGCTTGAGTTTCATGGTCGGTGTTAGTTCTTCGTCTTCGGCGCTAAGTTGGGTGTCCAGCAGCCAGAATTTCTTGATCTGCTCAACGCGGGCAAATTTTTTGTTGACCCGGTCCACTTCGGCCTGGATCAGGTTTTGCACTTCAGCACTGTGTGTGAGGCTGGCGTAGTTGGAGAAAGGCACGTCGTTGTCCTGTGCGTATTTCTCGGCGTTCTCTTGGTCGATCATGACGATCACTGTCAGGTAAGGCCGCTTGTCGCCGATGACGACCGCGTCCGTGACATAGGGCGAGAATTTCAATTCGTTTTCCAATTCGCTGGGGGTGATGTTTTTGCCACCAGCCGTGATGATGATGTCTTTCATCCGGTCGGTGATGCGGAAAAACCCCTCCTCGTCGACCACGCCCACATCGCCCGTGTGCAGCCAGCCGTCGGCATCGACGGTCTCGGCGGTTTTTTCAGGCAGGTTGAGGTAACCCATGAACACATTAGGGCCGCGCACCAAGATTTCACCGGTCACCGGGTCCAGACGCATCTCGTTGAACTCGGCCGCCGGGCCAATGGAGCCAGGCTTGATGCGGTCGGCGGGCGCGCCAGTGCCCGCACCACAGGTCTCGGTCATGCCCCAGACTTCCAGCATGGGCAAGCCAAGTGCCAAATACCAACGCACCAGATCGGGAGAAATGGGGGCTGCACCCGTGACCAGAAAGCGCGCACGGTGGATGCCGATCATTTTGCGCACATTGTTCAGCGCCAGCAATCGAGCCACATGAAAGCGCAACTTCAAGCTGAGGGGCACCGGCTTTTGCGCCAGCACTAGGTCGACCACTTGGTGGCCCACGCCTATTGCCCAACCATAAACGGCTTGCTGCAGGCCACCGGCTTCCTTGAGCGCGATCATCACGCCCGAGTAAAACTTCTCCCATACACGAGGTACGGCGCCGAAGACGGTGGGCGCGATTTCGCGTACGTTCTCAGGCACGGTTTCGGGGTTCTCGACAAAGTTGAGTTTGGCCCCGGTGTACATCGAGAAATATTCGCCACCCATGCGCTCGGCAATGTGGCACAGGGGCAAAAAGCACATGCACTCGTCTCTCTCGTCTCGGGCGATCAGGGTGTTGTAGCCCTGCACCGTGAAAACCAAGCCATGGTGGCTGTGCATGCCACCCTTGGGCTTGCCGGTGGTGCCCGAGGTGTATACCAAGATGGCCAGCTCTTCTGGCTTGCAGGCAGCGCTGCGCTGCGTGAGCATGTCGGAGTGTTGCTGGGCATGCGTACGGCCCAAGGCTTGCAGCTGCTTCAGACTGATGACCATCGGGTCGTGGAAGTCGCGCAGACCCTCCATGTTGAACACCACGATTTTTTGCAGCAAGGGTAAGCTGGCGCGCACGGCCAGGACCTTGTCGAGCTGCTCGTCGTCTTCGACAAACAGCACGCGGGTACCTGAGTCTTCGCACAGGTAATGCACTTGCTCGGGCGCATCGGTAGGGTAGATGCCGTTGGACACTCCTCCGGCACTGAGCACGGCCAGATCGCACAGCACCCACTCGATGTTGGTGTTGGACAGGATGGAAGCGGTATGGCGCGCCTCAAAACCCAGCGCCATCAGGCCGTGTCCGATCTCGCGCACGGCTTGGCCGGTCTCGTTCCAGGTCCAGCTGCGCCAGATACCCAAGTCTTTTTGGCGCATCCAGACATTGGGGCCGCGAGCGGCCACCGCATTCCAGAAAATGGCAGGGATGGTCTCGCCTGCCATGACGACATTTTTTTGCGGCGCAATGCCGGAGGTGTCCCAGAGTTGGCTCATGTTTTATCTCCAGGTTTTCTTCTTTTTCCAGCGGCGATCGGCACGCACGCCCTCTTCCTTCATGCCCAAGTAGAACTCCTTGATGTCCTCTTTTTCACGCAAGCGGGCGCAGGTGTCTTCCATCACGATGCGGCCGTTTTCCAGCACATAGCCGTAGTCCGATGCGTTCAGCGCCATGTTGGCGTTTTGCTCGACCAGCAAGATGGTGGTGCCGCGCTCGCGGTTGATGCGCACCACGATTTCGAAAATTTCCTTGGTCAATTTGGGACTCAGGCCCAAGCTGGGCTCGTCCAGCAAGATCAGGTCGGGGTTGGCCATCAGCGCCCGGCTGATCGCCAGCATTTGCTGCTGCCCGCCCGAGAGCAAACCCGCGTCTTGTGCAGCGCGCTCGCGCAGGATGGGAAAGTAGTTGTACACGGCTTCCATGTCACGCGCCACGCCGTCGCGGTCCTTGCGGGTGTAGGCCCCCATGAGCAAGTTGTCGCGAATCGACAACAGCGGGAACACCTCTCGGCCTTCGGGCACATGCATCAGGCCGCGCTGCACGATGATCGCCGGGTCTTGCGCGGTGATGCTTTGGCCCTTGAACTCGATCGAGCCCTTGCGCGGGTCGATGATGCCGCTGATGGTTTTGAGAATGGTGGTCTTGCCTGCGCCGTTAGAGCCGAGCACGGTGGCAATCTCGCCTTGGCGCACCTGCAGACTCACGCCGCGAATCGCTTTGATCGGGCCGTAGGCGCTTTCCACGTTGAGCAGCTTGAGCATCACTTTGTCATCGGCGGCCTCTGCCGACGTGTTCAGGGTCTGGGTGGCTGCGCTCATGCGGCACCTCCGGGCACGTAATTTTCACGGCGCAAGGCAGACACGTCGTCCACCGAGCCCAAATAGGCTTCGATGACGCCGGGGTCGCTTTGCACCTGGCTGGGCGTGCCGGTGGCGATTTCTTCGCCCTGGCTCATGGCCAAAACGCGGTCCGACACTTTGGAGACCAAACTCATGTCGTGCTCCACCATGAGCACGGTGATGCCCAACTCGTTTTTGATGTCCGAGATCCAGAAGGCCATGTCTTCGGTTTCCTCGACGTTCAGGCCCGACGAAGGCTCGTCGAGCAGCAGCAGCTTGGGTTCGGTGCACAGGGCGCGGGCCAGTTCGACCACTTTGCGCACGCCATAAGGCAGGCCCGCCACCATCGAGTCGCGGTGGTGCTGCAAGTCCAGAAAGTCAATCACTTCCTCGACTTTTTCACGCGCCTCGATCTCACCCGCACGGGTTTTCCCCGTGAAGAACATTTCGCTCCACAGCCCGGTCTTGCGGTGGGTGTGGCGGCCAATCAAGAGGTTTTGCAGCACGGTGGCGTGCTCGAACAGCTCGATGTTCTGGAAGGTGCGGGCAATGCCCAGCCCGGCAATTTGGTGCGCTGGCTGGTCGGTCAGGCGCAGGGTGCCTTGCGGCCCGGCGTAATCGATCACGCCCGTGGTGGGGGTGTAGATGCGGCTAATCAGGTTGAACACGGTGG
>CAJBLW010000621.1 GCA_903953985.1 uncultured Burkholderiales bacterium | reverse complement strand
GTGTGCATTTGCTGGCGTGCACCCGAAACCTCACGCATGGCCTGAGACTGAGGGACAGGCTTGAAAACAGGGCGGGAATTTTCTTGAACAACACGCAAGAAATGCGTGTCACTTTTCACCATATAGAGTCCAATTCGTTTTCGGCATTTAGGAGCCACCCCGTTTTCGGCACATAGGAGCCAGTGCGTTTTCGGCACATAGGAGCCAGCCGCTGGCGCTCAACTGACATCTCGAACCCAGCGTTCATCGTTACCTTCTGAACCTTTTGTTCAGGAGCAACGGATGGGCCGCAGAAAGATCGAGATGCATGAATTCCGAAACGTCCTCATTCGCCTGCGCGCGGGCGACCGTGACCGTGAGGTTGCACGCCTGGGCCTCATGGGCCGCGTCAAAGTCGCCCAGTTTCGCGTTCTGGCTTTAAGCCAGGGCTGGCTTGAGCCCTCAGCGCCACTGCCCGATGTGCCCACCATCGCCCAAAGCCTGGCCACAAAGTCCAAGCGCGCCGCCAGCACCGTCTCCAAAGCTCAGCCCTGGCGCGAGGCGGTCACCCGCTGGATGGCCGCTGGCGTTGAGGGCAAGGCCATCCACGCCGCCCTCGTTCGCGAGCACCAGTTCCAAGGCAGTTACTCGTCCGTCTATCGCCTCATACGGGACATCGAGCAGGAGCTGCCCCGCACCGATCTGACCGTGCGCCTGTCCTTCAAACCCGGCGAGGCCGCGCAGGTCGACTTTGGCGCTGGGCCTTTCTTGATGCACCCCGATGGCCAGATGCGCCGCACCTGGGCCTTTGTCATGACGCTTTGCCACTGTCGACACCAGTACTTGGAGTTCGTCTGGGATCAGACCGTGGCCACTTGGCTGGGTTGCCACCGCCGTGCCTTTGAGTGGTTCAATGGCGTGCCCCAGCGCGTCATCATCGACAACGCCAAGTGCGCCATCATCAAAGCCTGCCGCTTTGACCCCCAGGTCCAGCGCTCGTATGCCGAGTGCGCCGAGGGCTATGACTTCAAGATCGACCCCTGCCCGCCCCATGACCCGCAGAAGAAGGGCATCGTCGAGTCCGGCGTCAAGTACGTCAAAGGCAACTTCCTGGCCACCCGCGAGTTTCGGGACCTGGCCGACCTGAACGCCCAGGCCAAGACCTGGGTGCTGCACGAGGCGGGCCTTCGCACCCACGGCACCACACGCCAACAACCCATGGCGCTGTTTGCGCTGGAGCAGCCGTTTTTGAAACCCCTGCCGCCCCAAGCGCCCGACTTAGGGGTGTGGCACCCCGTCACGCCGCACCGGGACTGCCATGTCAAGTTCGAGCATGTGCTGTACTCCGCGCCCTTTGCCCTGGTGGGCAAGGCGTTATGGCTGCGCGCCAATGACGGCTGTGTGGCCCTGTACGAGGGTCATGTGCTGGTGGCCACCCACCCGCGCGGCCAGCGCAAGGGCCAGCGCGTGACCACCCCCGACCACTTGCCACCCCAAGCGCAGTGGTTCTTTGCCCGTGACCGCCAGTGGCTGGACGAGCAAGCCAGCGAGGTCGGGCCCCACTGCCAGCAGGTCATCAACTGGTTGCTCAGCGACAAGGTTTTGGAGCGCTTGCGCGCAGCACAAGGCGTCATCGGTTTGGCTAAGACCTATGGGCACAGCCGATTGGAAGCGGCCTGTCACCGCGCCATGGCCCATGGCAGTCCTTACTACCGCACCGTCAAGACCATCCTGAACACCAACGCCGATCAGCTGCCGATGCCCCAGGCCAGCACCGCAGCGGTCTACACCAAGACCCGGTTTGCGCGCGATGCCGCCAGCCTGTTTGCCGACCCTGATGCCCCCACCCATTCCCATACCAATTCCCACACCCATCCCCACCACCCGCAGCAAGATCTGCTGCATTAACCTCCAAAGGAGAGCATCCCATGAACCCTATCCCCGAATTGGTTCCCCATTTGAAGCAGCTGCGCCTGTCTGGCATCCTAGACTCGCTGGAGGCAAGAAACCGCCAGGCCATCGAGTCCAAGCTGGCCTACACCGAGTTCTTGGCCATCTTGATGGGCGATGAGGTCGCCCGCCGTGAGCAAAACAGCTTTGGCATGCGCTTGCGCAAAGCCCAATTCAGGTCCACCAAGACGCTGGAGCAG
>CAJBLW010000620.1 GCA_903953985.1 uncultured Burkholderiales bacterium | reverse complement strand
CGCCTCGGCCATGAACACATCCACCGATTCGGGGTGGGCGGTGGCAAAGCACAGGGCGGTGGTCACGCCATGGCGCATCAGCTCATCCAGAAAGAAGTTCGTTACTTCGTGCGCGTAAGCGGGCTCTGAAAACTGCTTTTCGTGCGGAAAGGTGTAGTGCTCCAGCCAGGGCAGCAGGCCGTCGGCGGGCGAGCCGATCACATCGGTTTGCGGGTAGTGGATGTGCAGGTCGACAAAGCCGGGCGCGATGCACAGGCCGGGCCAGTGGGTCACGGGCAGGTCGGGGTAGTGCGGCGCGAGGTCGCGGTAAGGGCCTATCGCCTGGATGCGCACGATGCCATCGGCTTCGCGGTCGGTCACCAGCAGGCCGTCGGCTTCGTGGCTGGCATTCGGCTGGGCCGGGTCGGCGTACCAAAGCAAGCTGGCTCGCCATGCTTGGCGTTCGGTCAGTTGGGAGGCGCAGCTCATAGGGCGATCGTGGGGCAGTGAGGGGGCAATACGGGGATAAACACCCGGGAAAGGGAAGTGTTCAGAGTGGTACATTGTCCGGCAATCTCATGGCTTGCAAGGGCGGTGTCCAAGGTTGAGGCACAGACTTTGCAAGAGACTCATCTAGACCCTCCATAGCACCCGAAATGACCACCCCCCTTTTGTCTTTACAGGGCATCACCAAGCGCTACCCGGGCGTGGTGGCCAATCAGGACGTGTCGCTGACCGTGATGCCCGGCCAGGCCCATGCCGTACTGGGCGAAAACGGCGCGGGCAAATCCACACTGATGAAGATCATTTATGGCTCGGTCAAACCCGACGAAGGCCAGGTGGTGTTCAACGGCCAGCCGGTCAACATCCGCAACCCGCAAGAAGCGCGCAAGCTGGGCATCAGCATGGTGTTCCAGCACTTCAGCCTGTTTGACACGCTCACCGTGGCCGAAAACGTCTGGTTGGGCCTGGACAAGTCGCTCAGCCTGGTCGAGGTGACCGAGCGCATAGTGGCGAAGGCCAGCGAGTACGGCCTTGACCTGCAGCCCGAACGTCCGGTGCACACCCTGAGCGTGGGCGAAATGCAGCGGGTGGAGATCATCCGTGCGCTCTTGACCGAGCCCAAGTTGTTGATTCTGGACGAGCCGACTTCGGTGCTGACACCCCAAGCGGTGGAGAAATTGTTCGCGGTCTTGCACAAGCTGGTCAGCCAAGGCGTCAGCATTTTGTACATCTCGCACAAGTTGCACGAAATCCGGGCGCTGTGCAGCGCCTGCACCGTGTTGCGCGGCGGCAAGCTGACGGGCGTGTGCGATCCGCGAGAAGAATCCAACGCCTCGCTCAGCCGACTGATGATCGGGGCAGAGCCGCCGGCTTTGCAGCATGTGGCGCGCGAGCCGGGTGCGGTGGTGTTGTCGGTCAAAGGCCTGAGCCTGACACGGCAAGACCCGTTTGGGGTGGACCTGGATGGCATCGACCTGCAAGTGCGTGCAGGCGAGGTGGTGGGCCTGGCGGGCGTGTCGGGCAATGGCCAAAGAGAGCTGATGTGGGCTTTGTCGGGTGAAGACACCCGCTCGGGCGTGCAGTGCGGCGTGGCCAGTGTGAGTTTGTCTGGCCAAGCGGTGGCGGCTTTGGGGCCGGTGCCGCGCAGGCAGATGGGGTTGCATTTTGTGCCCGAAGAGCGGCTCGGCCGGGGCGCTGTGCCCTCACTCAGCTTGTCGCAAAACCTGCTGCTCACGCGCAGCGAAGCCGTGGGTGCGGGCGGCTGGGTGCGCATGGGGGCGCTGGCCGATCAGGCTCGCGGCGTCATTGAGCGCTTTAAGGTGAAGACCTCCGGGCCGGAGGCCGCAGCGCAGTCGCTCTCAGGCGGTAATTTGCAAAAGTTCATTGTGGGACGCGAAATCAGCGCGGCTCCCAAGCTGCTCATCGTCTCGCAACCCACTTGGGGCGTGGATGTGGGGGCAGCGGCGCAGATTCGCGCCGAGATTTTGGCGCTGCGCGATGCGGGTTGTGCGGTGCTGGTGGTGAGTGAGG
>CAJBLW010000619.1 GCA_903953985.1 uncultured Burkholderiales bacterium | reverse complement strand
TTGGACACACCCAGCACCGGGCAGGTGGTGTTGGCAGGACAATCGCTGTTCGATTTGTCCGAAGACGAGCGCGCCGCCGTGCGGGCACAACATGTGGGATTTGTGTTCCAGAGCTTTCAGCTCATGCCCAACCTCACGGCACTTGAAAACGTGATGTTGCCCCTGGAGTTGGCCGATCGGCCAGATGCCCGCAGCACGGCCACAACCATGCTGCAACGCGTGGGCCTTGGCGAGCGCTTAAAGCACCTGCCCAAAGTGCTGTCGGGTGGTGAGCAACAGCGCGTTGCCCTGGCCCGTGCTTTTGTGGTTCAGCCTGCTTTGCTGCTGGCCGACGAGCCCACCGGCAGCCTGGACCACGCGACTGGCGAAGCCATCATGGACTTGATGTTTGCGCTCAATAGCGAGCAGGGCACGACCTTGGTTCTGGTCACACACGACCGCCAGCTGGCCGCACGGTGTGAGCGAAGCTTGGTGATTCAGGCAGGCCGCTTGTCGGAGCCTGCAGCGCCCCAGGCCTGAAACTCCTGTGCGTTTGGGCAAGCGGTCAAATCAACAGGCTGCGACCAACGATAATCCGGAGATGTCATCCCACAAAGTGCTGTTCGGCTTCCATGCCGTGGGCGTTCGCCTCAAGATCGCTCCCCAATCCGTTGTTGAAATCCATTACGAGGTCACGCGCCGCGATGCGCGCATGCGCCAGTTCATCGACAAGGCCCGCGATTCGGGCATGAAAATGATCGAATCGGACGGTGAGCGCCTGGCCAAGCTGGCCGGGGGCCACGGTCACCAGGGCGTGGTGGCCATGGTCGCACCCATGCCTCAAAACCATTCGCTGGACGACCTGCTCGACACCGTGGAGGGTCCGCCTTTGCTGTTGGTGCTGGACGGCGTAACCGACCCGCACAACCTGGGCGCGTGCCTGCGCGTGGCCGATGGCGCGGGTGCGCACGCGGTCATCGCCCCCAAAGACCATGCGGCGGGCATCAATGCCACTGTGGCCAAAGTGGCCAGCGGGGCGGCTGAAACCATGCCTTATTTCATGGTCACGAATTTGGCACGTACTTTGGGGGAACTCAAGGAGCGGAGTATCTGGATCGTGGGCACCAGCGACGATGCGCCACGCACGGTTTACCAAGCCGACCTTAAAGTGCCCACCGCCTTGGTGCTGGGCGCCGAAGGCGCGGGCATGCGGCAGTTGACGCGCAAAAATTGCGATGAACTGGTCAGCATCCCCATGCGCGGCGCGGTGGAAAGCTTGAACGTGTCAGTGGCCAGTGGCGTTTGCCTCTATGAGGCCTTGCGCCAGCGCAGCTGAGTTTCTTTCCAATTATTCAACCATTCAATTAGGGAACTCACCATGTCAAAGAACTCCCCCCGAATCGCCTTGATCCTCGCCGTTGGTTCGGCCTGCCTGCTGGCCGCTTGCACACAAGAGCAGCAAAACAAAATTGGTCGCAGCATCCAAAACTGGACGGGCACCAACGGTGTGATGGAGGTCTACGCAGGCGACAAGCTGGTGCGCCGCTTCATTAAGGTCGACAAAGTCAGCACCGCTTTAGGCACCGATGACAAATCACCACGCGCTTACCGCTATGGTTACGGTGTGCTCGATGAAAACTTCAACTTCGAGGTCGATCCGGGCGAGAAAAAAGTGTATTTCGAAGTCAGCGATTACTCGAACACGGTGTTTTTCGAGAACCCGCGCTGATCCGCCTCAGACCCAGCCCAAGCCGCCCACCAGAGCCCCCAGGCCAATCAGCCACAGCATGTGCACCTGGGTGCGCCAGACCACCAGCGCCGTCAGGGCCGTCAATGCGTACAAGGGCCAGTCCCGCGAAGGCTCGTTGTGGGTGAGGGTCAGCAACCAAGAGGTCGACAACAGCAGGGCAATCACAATGGGTGACATACCCGATTTGAATGCCCGGATGCCCATTTTGTCGCGGTGCCGGTGTGCCCATCGTGTGGCGGTATAGGTCAATACCGAAGAGGGCAGCATGATGCCCATCATGGTGAGCACCAGCCCTAAGCTGGCCAGCCCCACGCTCACCCAGCCGCCTCCCAGGCCGGCACCGGCATTCATGCCCACGTTGTAGCCCATCAAGGCCACAAACAAAATGTTGGGGCCTGGTGCGGCTTGCGCCAGTGCGATGGACGAGGTGAACTGCGACTCGCTGAGCCAAAATTTTTCTTCCACCAAAAAGCGGTGCATGTCCGGCGCCACGGTGATCGCCCCCCCCACGGCCAACAAAGACAGCGAAGCAAAGTGGTTGAACAAACTGAGCCAGTCGCTGGCGCTCAGGTCAAGCACCGGATTCATGGACGCCCTCCGGCCGTTGCAGCTTGTTGGGCCAATTGCCAATAGGCCCAGCTGCAGGCCACCAGACCCGTGCCCAACAACACATAAGCCAAGGGCCAACGCAGCAAACCCACACCTGTGAAGCTGGCACAGGCCAAGCCTAGGCACATGGGCATGCCCATGGGGTTGTTGCGCAGGGCCGACATCAATTTAAGTCCCACCGCGGCAATCAGACCGGCAGAGACGGCCCCCATGCCGCGCAAGGCCCCTTGGGCCCAGGCCGCGTCAGACACGCCCCCAAAAGCCACGGCCAGCAAGAGCACCACCATCATCGGCGCGGCCAGCATGCCCGCAACGCCCGCCAATGCGCCTGCCATCCCAAAATAACGCCCGCCAATCATCAAGGCGAGGTTGATCACATTGGGGCCCGGCATGATTTGCGCGACAGCCCAGTCTTCAACAAATTGCTCGCGCGTCATCCAGCGTTTTTTCTCGACCAACTCGCGCTGCACCACAGCCAGCACGCCGCCAAAGCCTTGCAGGGCCAAGAGGGTGAATGAGACAAACAGATCGGTTTTGGAGCGCGGTTGCTGCAGGGGCTGGTATTCGGACATGTCTCGGATTATCTCTGCGTGGGCTCAATCAGAGGTGTCACCCTCCAGCCACACCAGTTGGCCCCGACCGCTCTCGCTTAATCGCGTCATCCATGCTGCCGCCTGCGTTTGGGGAAGGAAAAAGCGCAAAGTGACCACGCTTCCATGAGCCACCTCTATCAGTTGCGCCTGTGCCAGTTCGACTTCGCGCCGCACCAAACCTTCGAGTGCATAAGGCACGCTGCACGCCAGTTGTGCCTGCTTGATCAGTGGGATTTTTTCGGCGGTCAGCAAGGCCTGGGCCACCGCATCGGTGTAGGCCCGCACCAGACCGCCCGCGCCCAGCTTGACGCCGCCAAAGTAACGCACCACCGAAGCCATCACGCCTTGCAGATCATGGTGGCGCAGCACTTCGAGCATGGGTCGGCCTGCGGTGCCGCCAGGTTCGCCGTCGTCATTGGCTGCTGACTGACCACCTGCCAGAAGCGCCCAACACACATGGGCGGCATCGGGGTGCTCGGCCTTGAGCTGCGCCACCCGGGCCTGCGCCTCGTCGCGTCCTGCGACAGATTCAACGCAGGCGATGAAGCGGCTTTTTTTGATGACCAGTTCGTGGTGAGCAGGGCAGGCAAGAGAAAAAGTCATTGTTTAAGAATACCCCAAGGGCCATGCGTTCTGACAAAGTGTTCTGATGCCTGAAAACCGGCGCTCACTGCCGCCGCACAGCCCCGGCTAACATCGCCGCATGACCTGTCCAGACTGCTCCCCCGTGTCCGCGCCAGCGGGCCATTGGGTTTGCCCTGCCAACCCTGGGGCCTCGCCCGATGTGCCGCTTTGGCAAGTGGCGGCTTTGATGGGCAAATTGGGCGCTTCTGACCGCCACGCCGTGGCCGAAGAGATTTTGCGCTTGCTGGCCACCTGGGTGCCCATGGCGCAGTGCACGATTTTTTCCTTCGAGGGAGCAGGGCGTCCGCGCACCCTGGCGGTGGGCGACCGGGCGCGCACCCGCGCCTTGCCTGACATCTCGCAGGCCTATGTGCAGCGCTTTTACAGGCTGGACGGCGCGCAGCTGGCCATGCAAGCGCACCACCCGGCCGCTTTGCTGGCATCGCCCCAGCAGCCGCACATCGTGCTGCACCGGCAAGCCGCTCACGCTGTCGAGCACCCGGATTACCGGCAAATTTGCTATGAATGGCCCCGCGTGGCCGAGCGGCTGGCCATTTTGTCGTTGCACGAGGGCCGGCGCTGGCTGTCGGTCAACCTCTACCGGGGGCTGGAACACGGCCTCATGACCGATGCCGAGCTGGCCACTGTGCAGGCTCTGGCCCCTTTGATCGTGCAGGCGGTGCGCCTGCACTACACCGGCCAAGTGCTCAGCGTGGATTTGATGGCCTTGTTGCTGGACCGCTTGGCTT
>CAJBLW010000618.1 GCA_903953985.1 uncultured Burkholderiales bacterium | reverse complement strand
CACGCGACTCATGCTCTCCAGACCCCCGGCCACGACCAGGTCTTCCCAGCCGCTGCGCACTTTCATGGCAGCCATGTTGACCGCTTCCAGGCCCGAAGCGCAAAAGCGGTTGAGCTGCACGCCCGAACAGCGCCAGTCCCAACCCGCAGCCAGCGCCGCCACTTTGGGGATGACTGAGCCTTGTTCGCCAATGGGCGAAACCACACCCATCACCACGTCATCCACCGCTGCGGTGTCGAACTGGTTGCGGCTTTGCAGCTCGCGCAGCACGCCCGAGAGCAAGCTGATGGGCTTGACTTCGTGCAGGCTGCCGTCTTTTTTGCCTTTGCCACGCGGTGTGCGTATGGCGTCATAAACAAATGCTTCGCTCATGCTGTCTCCTGGGGGTCATCAAGGGGTTTGCCCGGTGTTTGCGGGATGCGTCAAACAGTATAGACTTTTACCAAGCAATCGCTTTGTAAAAATACCAACCCTGAAGTCTTATAGGTGACACCCATGATCGAACGCACACTTTTCAACGCCGACCACGAAGCCTTTCGCGACAGCTTTCGCCGCTTCATGGACAAGGAAATCGCCCCCCACCACGAAGCTTGGGAAGAACAGGGTTATGTGGACCGCGCCGTCTGGAACAAAGCCGGTGAGAACGGTTTTTTGTGCATGACGATGCCCGAGGTCTTTGGTGGCTCGGACGCCGACAAGCTGTATTCGGTGGTGCAGATGGAAGAGTTGTCACGGGCTGGTTTCAGTGGCATTGGCTATGGCCTGCACAACGAAATCGTGGCCCCTTACCTCCTGCATTACGGCACCGAAGCGCAAAAGCAAAAATACCTGCCCAAGCTGGCCACTGGCGAGATGGTGGGCGCGATTGCCATGAGCGAACCGGCTGCGGGTTCGGACTTGCAAGGGGTCAAAACCACCGCCATGCTGCAAGCGGACGGCAGCTATTTGATCAACGGCAGCAAGACATTCATCACCAACGGCTGGCACGCCGACCTGGTGATTTTGGTGACCAAGACCGACCCGGCCGCCGGGGCCAAAGGCACCAGCTTGTTTTTGATCGAGCGCGGCATGCCCGGCTTTGAAAAAGGCAAGCGTTTGAAGAAGCTGGGCCTCAAAGCGCAAGACACCTCTGAGCTGTTCTTTGACAACGTCAAGGTCAGCGCCGACCAGCTGCTGGGCGGGACCGCCATGCAGGGCAAGGGCTTTATTTGCCTGATGGAGCAGCTGCCCTGGGAACGCCTGCAAATCGCCATTGGCGGCATTGCGGCAGCGCAAGCGGCCATCGACTGGACAGTGCAGTACGTGAAAGACCGCAAGGTGTTTGGCCAGGCCGTGGGCAACTACCAAAACACCCGCTACACCTTGGCCGAACTGCAGACCGAGGTGCAGGTGGCCCGAGTGTTTGTAGACAAGTGCACTGAATTGGTACTCCAGGACAAACTCGACACCGCCACGGCCAGCATGGCCAAGTACTGGTGCTCGGATTTGCAGTGCAAGGTGATGGACGAGTGTGTCCAACTGCACGGTGGCTACGGCTACATGTGGGAATACCCCATCACCCGCGCCTATGCCGACGCCCGCGTGCAACGCATTTACGGCGGCACCAACGAGATCATGAAAGAAGTGATCTCGCGCAGCATGGGTTTGGCCGGGCGCTGAAGCACAACCACCATGCCCCACCCCTCAGCTGTCACCCCGGCCTTGACCCGGGGCCCATCCCACTTCACGCACAGATCCCGGATCAAGTCCGGCATGGCACTCAAAAAATGATGAGCTCCCCCACCCTTGTTGTGCCCAAGCGCGCCCGCGGTCGGCCGCGTAAAACCGAGCACGAGCGCGACGATGGAAACCGCCGTCAGGCACTCATCTCGGGGGCGGCGCAGCTTTTCAAACTGCAGGGCTACGACGCGACCAGCACGCGAGAAATTGCGACCAAAGTCGGCATGCAATCGGGTTCGCCCTTCTACCACTTTGGCAACAAGCAAGACCTCTTGCTGGCCGTGATGGTCGAAGGCATGAAGCAGGCCATTGCCCGCCAGCTGGCCGCCTGCGGTCAAGCCACGCCCACACAAAGCGCCCGAGACCGCCTGCACAGCCTGATCCGTCACCACTTCGATGTGCTGCTGGGCCCGGACAGTGATTTCATCCCCGTCATGCTCTATGAATGGCGTTCGCTGGCGCCTGCGCAACGCAAGACCATCACCGAACTGAAAGACGCTTACGAAGCTGCCTGGATACCCGTGCTGAAAGCCCTGCAAGACAGCGGTCAGTTGCAAGCCCCTGTGGGCCTGGCGCGGCTGATGATTTTTGGCGCCCTGAATTGGTCGGTGCAGTGGTATGAGCCGCCGCGCCAAAGCAGCAAGGCCAAGCGGGCTTCACTGGACGAATTGACCAACACCGCAATGCAACTTTTTTTACGAGACTCCGCATGAATACTTCGCCTCCTGCAGCCCATTACCGATCGGTCTTTCGCCCCGGCCTGCTCACGAGCCAAGTGATCCTGATCACCGCGGCGGCTCGGGCATTGGCCGCTGCACCGCACACGAACTGGCCAGCTTGGGCGCGCATGTGGTGCTGGTCGGCCGCAATCCTGAAAAGCTTTCCAACACTGCACAAGAGATCGCGGCTGACGGTGGCCAAGCCAGTTGGCACAGCTGCGACATCCGGCGCGAGGACGATGTGAAAACCATGGTCGCGCAGCTGGTGCAGCAGCACGGCCGCATCCACGGCCTGGTCAACAACGCGGGCGGTCAATACATCTCGCCCTTGGCCAGCACCAGTGCCAAAGGCTGGCAAGCGGTCATCGACACCAACCTGACCGGTGGCTTTTTGGTGGCACGCGAGTGCTTCAACCAAAGCATGCAAACGCACGGCGGTGCGGTGGTCAACATCGTGGCCGACATGTGGGGCTCCATGCCGGGCATGGGCCACAGCGGTGCAGCACGGGCGGGCATGGTCAGCTTCACCGAAACCGCTGCATTGGAGTGGGCGGCTCAAGGTGTGCGCGTCAACGCCGTGGCCCCAGGTTACATCGCCAGCAGCGGCATGGACCACTACCCACCCGAAGCCGGGCCCATGCTGCGCGAGATGCGCAACACGGTGCCGCAAGGCCGCTTTGGCAACGAGGCTGAAACCTCTGCCGCGATTGTGTTTTTGTTGTCGCCCGCAGCGAGTTTCATCAGCGGCACCGTGCTGCGCGTGGACGGTGCCCGCCCGCAAATGCGCATGGGCTGGCAACAAGCCGTCGCCAAGCCCGATGTGCAAACACGCGACGCCGTCAAACCCTTTGACGGCTTTCACCGCGCCGTGACACCCAAGGTATTCCAATGACGTTTGAATCCACCTGGAACCCCCACAGCCCTGTGGCAAAGAAGCGGCGCGAATCGGCACTGGCCCGCCTGGCCCAGTGGCAAGCTTTGCAAGAGCGGGCCGCGCAGGCCTCGGCCCAGTCCAAACCGGTGTTCGACAAACGCGGCCAGCTGCTGCCGCGTGAACGCGTGGCCTTGCTGCTGGACCCGGGTGCGCCCTTCTTGCCCTTGTGTGCCTTGGCGGGCTTCATGCAGGACACGCCCGACCCAGCCAAGTCGGTGCCCGGCGGCGGCATGATCGCGGGCATCGGGTTCATCAGTGGCGTGCGCTGCATGGTGGTGGCCAGCGACTCGGGCATTGAAGCCGGCGCCATTCAGGCGCGTGGCTTGGAAAAGATTTTGCGGGTGCAAGAGCTGGCCCTTGAAAACAAACTCCCCTTTGTGCACCTGGTCGAAAGCGCCGGGGCCAACCTGATGCAGTACAAGGTCGAAGGTTTTGTGCTGGGCGGCAGCTTGTTTCGCAACCTGGCGAGACTGTCGGCGGCGGGCTTGCCGGTGCTCACGGTGCAACACGGCTCGGGCACAGCAGGCGGGGCCTACATGCCGGGGCTGAGTGACAGCGTGATCATGGTGCGTGGCAGGTCACGCGCCTTTTTGGCCGGGCCGCCTTTACTCAAAGCCGCGACGGGCGAAGTGGCCACCGAAGAAGAGTTGGGCGGCGCCGAGATGCACACCAGCGTGTCGGGCCTGGGGGAGTACCTGTGCGAGGACGACCGCCACGCGCTGGGCACCGCCCGCGATGTGGTGGCGCGCTGGGACTGGGCTGCACACAGCACGCAACGCAAAGACAACAACACGGTCAAGCCCCCGCGCTTGGACGCCGAAGAGCTCCTGGGCCTGATGCCCGCCCACCACCGCGAACCGATCGACATGCGCGAGGTCATCTTGCGCTTGGTCGATGACTCGGATTTTCTGGAATTCAAACCGCTCTTCGGCGCGGCCACCGTGTGTGCTCAGGCGCGCATTGGAGGTCACGCGGTCGGCATCATCAGCAACAACGGGCCCATTGACGTGGCCGGGGCCAACAAGGCCACGCACTTTATCCAGTGGATGTGCCAGTTGGGTCACCCCATCGTCTATTTGCAAAACACCACCGGCTACATGGTGGGCAAAGACAGCGAGCAAGGCGGCATGATCAAGCACGGCTCCAAGATGATCCAAGCCGTGACCAGCGCCACGGTGCCGCAGATCACCATCCAGTGCGGGGCCTCGTTTGGCGCAGGCAATTACGGTATGTGCGGTCGGGGTTATGCGCCGCGCTTTTTATTCAACTGGCCGGGGGCCAAGACAGCGGTGATGGGTGGCGAGCAAGCCGCCCGCACCATGCAAATCGTGGCCGAAGCGGGCATGGCCCGCAAAGGCATCACACCCGACCCCGACAAGATGCAGGCCCAGTTCGACAAGATCGTGGCCCTGTTTGAATCCCAGGCTGATGCCTTCTACACCAGCGGCCTGGTGCTGGATGACGGCGTGATCGACCCGCGCGACACCCGCAGCGTACTGAGTTTTTGCCTGGACACCTGCGTGGAAGCCGCAGCCCGCCAACCCCGCGCCACCAGCTTTGGCGTAGCCCGAATGTAAACCACCCAACCCTACGGAGACAAGCCATGCAATACACCCACGAACACCGCGAAATCCAGAACACGCTCAAGCGCTTCATCGAGGCCGAGATCAACCCCCATGTGGACGAGTGGGAAGCAGCCGAAATTTTTCCGGCGCATGAAGTCTTTAAGAAGATGGGCAACTTGGGCCTCTTGGGCCTGACCAAACCCGAGGCCTATGGCGGTTCGGGCCTCGACTACTCTTACAGCCTGGCCATGGCTGAAGCGCTGGGGCACATCGACTGCGGCGGCATTCCTATGGCGATTGGCGTACAGACCGACATGGCCACGCCCGCGCTGGCCCGGTTTGGCAGTGACGAACTGCGTGCGCAATTTTTGGCCCCGGCGATTGCGGGCGACATGGTGGGCTGCATTGGCGTGAGCGAGCCGAGTGCGGGCAGCGATGTGGCGGGCATCAAGACCCATGCCCGCAAAGATGGCGACGACTACGTGATCAGCGGCCAAAAGATGTGGATCACCAACAGCTTGCAAGCCGACTGGATGTGCATGCTGGTCAACACGGGCGAAGGTCCCATCCATAAAAACAAGAGTCTCGTGATGGTGCCCATGCGCGAGAACGGCAAACTGTTACCCGGCATCGAGGTGGGCAAGAAGATCAAGAAGATCGGCATGAACAGCAGCGACACCGGTCTGATTTATTTTGACGAAGTGCGCGTGCCCCAGCGCTACCGCATCGGGGCCGAGGGTCAAGGCTTCATTTACCAGATGCAGCAGTTTCAGGAAGAGCGCCTGTGGTGCGCCGCCAGCACGCTGCAGTCGCTGACCAATTGCATCCAGTGGACCGTGGAATGGGCGCAAGAGCGCAAGCTGTTTGGCAGCACACTGGCCGACCAGCAGTGGGTGCAGTTCAAACTGGCCGAACTCAAGGCCGATGTGGAAAGCCTGCGTGCATTGACCTACCAGGCCTGCGAACACTACATCGCCGGTGAAGACGTGACCGAGTGGGCCACCATGGCCAAGCTCAAAGCCGGACGTTTGAACCGCACCGTGCCCGACACCTGCCTGCAGTTCTGGGGCGGCATGGGCTTCACCTGGGAGAACAAGGTCTCGCGCATGTACCGCGACGGCCGTCTGGCCTCGATCGGTGGCGGTGCCGACGAGGTCATGCTGGGCATCTTGGCCAAGATGATGGGCATTGCCAAGCGGCCCCAAAAATGAGCCCACCCATGAGTACACCTGTCACTTTGCAGATCACGCGCCAAGGTGCGGTCGAGACCTGGACGATGAACGACCCGGCCACCCGCAACGCCCTGAGCGATGCGGTGGTGGATGGCTTGCTGCAAGCCTGCGCAAGTGCGTCGCAAGACACCACGCTGCGCATCGTGGTGTTGACCGGCGCAGGTGGTGCCTTTTGCGCGGGCGGCAGTTTGGGCGGCTTTGCCAGCTTGATCGGCCAGCCCTTACAAGCGGGCCAAACCGACCCGCTGCTGGCCATGAACCGGGGCTTTGGCGACCTGCTGCACGCCCTCTCTGCCCTGCCCCAGCTCTTG
>CAJBLW010000617.1 GCA_903953985.1 uncultured Burkholderiales bacterium | reverse complement strand
GGACCGTCCGGTGTTCGTCGAAGCCGAAAGCAAAAAGGTGGGCAACCTGGCAGTGCCGGACGAGTTGATGGTGGCCATGCGGGCCAGTTCTTGCCTACGCGTGGACCTGTCGCTGGAGAATCGGGTCAATTTGCTGCTGGAAGACTATGCGTTTTTCACGCAAGACCGCGCCCTGTTTGCCGACCGATTGGAGCGGCTGACGGCCCTGCGCGGCAAGGCTGTGGTGCAAGGCTGGCAAGAAAGAATTGAGCGGGGGGAAATGCGTGAGGTGGTGACCGAACTGCTTTCAGGCCATTACGACCCGGGTTACGAGACCTCCACAGGCAACAACTTTGTGCATTACGCCCAAGCTCCGCTGGTCACACCGGCCAGCCACAGCATGGCAGACATGCTGGTTTTGGCGCATGAGCTGGTGCAAGGGTGATCTGCGGCCGGTCATTCCATTCAAGCAGCAGGCGTGGAAGGGTCGACCGCACCGGGCGCTGCATTGTTGCCCTCGCCCTCTTCGCCCTCGATTTCTGAGCCGTCTTCAGCAAACAGGCCCGATTTGCGGTCGGACTTGGCTTTGAGCTTGTCTTCTTTTTTGCGTTTTTTCGCCAGTTCTTTCTGGCGTTTTTCGAATCCGTAGTTGGGTGTGGCCAAGATGGCTCCTTTAATTTGAGCTGCCCAATGTAACAGCTTCTTCGGGGCTTTCTTCCCACTCGACACTGCCCCGGTACGCGTGCCAGCTGGCGTGACCCAGCCAAGGCCCCACCAGGATGATGCCCAGCGCCCAAGGCCACAAGGCCGCAAGCACCAGCACGCTCAGCAGCAAGCCCCACAGCAGCATCACGCCCGGGTGCGAAAAAACCACCCGCATGCTGGTGATCACGGCCGAAATCGCATCGGTGTCGCGGTCCAGGATCATGGGAATCGACACCACCGACAGGCCATAAACCAGGGCCGCAAACACACCACCTACGGCCAAATAGACCATCAAAAATTCGATGTTTTGTGGGTTGAACACCGCCTCGATTACGCCCGTGGTCGAGGGCATACCGGTGTTGAAGAACACCGCAAACACCACCAGCGACGCCCTGCCCCACAGCAGCTCGAGCACCATCAGCACCAGCACCAACATGGCCATGCTTCGGATGTGCTGGTCCCAGCACATCAAAGAACTCGACATCTCCGGCACTTCGCCCAGCTCGCGTTTGCGGCTGACCTCATACAAGCCCATGGCCAAAAATGGCCCGACCAGCAAGCAGCCCGAGACCAGGGACAAGGCGTACTCGGGCTTGTGCTTGAACACCAAGGCCAAGACCTGGGCCATGCCCCAAAAACACAGGCCATAAAACAGGGCAATGCCCGGGTGTTGGCGCACGTCCTTCAAACCACTCAGAAGCCATCGAAAAGGATCAGCGAAACCCAAAGGGCGCATGCACGAGCGCGGCCCGACGGGTGGCGGGGGCACGTAGGGCGTGGCCATGGTGGGCAGATCTGGCTCACGGGCAGCTTCAAGGGACTTGGCGTCGGCATTCATGTAAAAAGGCAGTCTGAAAATTCAAAGGATTTCAGATTACCCCCACCGGTAGGCTTTGACCAGTCAGGAAACCCCCAACTGATTGAGGCCTGGGCCACAAAAGTGCCCAGACTGTCACCAGCGTGATCAGGCCATGGGCAAATGCGCCTGCACAGCTTGATGCAAGTCAAGAATCAAGTCATGCGATGACTCCAGACCGGTCGAAAAACGCACCAACGTGCCTGGCTTCAAATGAACAGGCCAGGCCTGTCGCATTGAGGCAATGTTGTAGGGCACCACCAAGCTCACAGGGCCTCCCCAGCTGTAGCCGATCTTGAAGAGCTTGAGCCCATCGCAAAATGCGTCCACCTGAACTTGGCTGAAACGCGCGTCGATCATGATGCTGAACAAGCCTGCAGCCGAGCCAGTACCGGGGTCGCGATCACACAACGCCTTCCAATGGGCGTGGCCGGGAGCGCCTTCAAAGGCTGGGTGCATCAGTTGCGCACATTGCGGCTGGGTTTGCCACCAGGCGGCCAAAGCGCGGGCGGTCTGGTCGTGCGCCGAATAACGCAGCGCGATGCTGGGCAAGGAGCGCAGCACGGTTTCTGCGTCGTTGGCCGCTACACCCAGCCCCAAGCGCATGTGGCAAAGTTTGATTTTGAGGTGCAAAGCCGCCTCGCGGGTGATGACGCTGCCCATCAGCACGTCGCCGCCGCCGCTGGGGTATTTGGTGAGCGCATGGGCGCTGATGTCCACGGCCAGGCTGCCTTCACCTGCGTCACCATCGCCCAGCAAATCAAAAGGCTTGAAGGCCAAGCCAGCGCCCCAGGTGTTGTCCAGGGCGCACAAGACGCCGCGTTCGCGGCAGCGACGCACCATCTCGGGCAAATCGGGAAACTCCATGCTCACCGAGCCTGGCGCTTCAAGCCACACCAAGCGCGTGCGCTCCGTGATCTGGCGAGACAGATCTTGCGGGTCCATCGGGTCGTAAAAACGGTGTGTGATCCCGAAGTGGCGCAACTCACCGTCGGCCAACGCTTTGTTAGGACCGTAGGCGTTGTCCGGGATCAGGACCTCATCGCCGGTTTTCAGGACTGCCAAAGCCACCAGGGCCAAAGCGGCCAGGCCGCTGGGCACCAACATGCATTGCAGGCCACCCTCTAAAGCGCACAAACGTTCCTCAAGCAAATACGTGGTGGGCGTTCCGTGCAGGCCGTAGGTGTAGGCCGATTTGTCTTTCCACTCACGCTGACGCATGTCGGCCACCGTGGGAAAGTAAACCGTCGAGGCCTTGAACACGCCCGGTTGGGGGGCATCAAACCCTGCCGGCGGTTTGTAGGGGTGGTGAATCAGGTGGGTGACGCTTGGAACGGCGGAAGGATATGGATGGTCTTTTTGCATCAGGACATCCTAATGCAAACAGCCTCCCGAAGGAGGCTGTTGGAGGTCAAATCAGGGAAAGTCCGAGTCAGCTCAGACGCGCCACTTTTCCATCAGTTTTTCAGGACGCATGCTGTCATACGGCTCAAAAGGCTGGTGAATCCAGGGGTTGGTGGGCAGGTCCTCGATCGAGTAATCGGGCTTGAAGCTGGACACGCCCTTGGTCCAGATAACGGCAGTGCGCAACTCGGTGATGGGCTTGTAGTTGTTTTTCAGCTGGTCCACCACCGCACGAAGGGTGTGACCCGTGTCGGCCAGGTCATCCACCAGCAGCACTTTGCCCGCGATCTCGCCTTTGGGCGTAGTGATGAAGCGGGCGATGTCCAAGTGGCCCTGCACAGTTCCAGAGTCGGCGCGGTAGGAACTGGTGGACATGATGGCCAGCGGCTTGTCGAACACGCGCGAGAGAATATCTCCGGGACGCATACCACCGCGGGCCAGACACAGGATGGTGTCGAATTCCCAGCCGGACTGGTGGATTTTGATCGCGAGTTTTTCGATCAGGTTGTGGTACTCGTCGTAGCTCACGTACAGGTGCTTGCCGTCTTCGGTCAACATGGGGGTCACTCCAAAAAATCAGGGGTTGAGATCGATGTGTTTTGCTGAGCCCAGGGCTCAGACCGCAAATGGGTTGTGCAGCAAGATCGTGTGGTCACGATCGGGGCTGGTGGAGACCACATGCACGGGTACGCCAGTGACTTCAGCAATGCGGTCCAGGTAATACCGGGCCGAAGCCGGCAGCTTGTCCATCTCTGTCACGCCCACGGTGGTTTCAGTCCAGCCTGGAATCACTTCATAAATGGGTTTGCAGCGGCCAATCTCATCCGCGCCCATGGGCAAGATGTCAATCGTTTCACCGTCCAGCTCGTAACCGGTGCACAACCACAATTCTTTCAACCCGTCGAGCACATCCAGCTTGGTGATGCACAAACCACTCAAACCGTTGACCTGCGCGCTGCGCTTGAGCAAGGCCGCGTCGAACCAGCCGCAGCGGCGTGAACGCCCAGTGGTCACACCTTTTTCAGCGCCAACGGTGGACATGTGGTAACCCGGTGTGCCCGGGGTTTCCCAATCCAGCTCGGTGGGAAAAGGGCCTCCACCCACACGGGTGCAATAAGCTTTTGTGATGCCCAAAATGTAGTGCAGCATGCCCGGGCCCACACCAGCACCGGCAGCGGCATTGCCCGCCACGCAGTTGCTGGACGTCACAAACGGGTAAGTGCCGTGGTCCACGTCGAGCAAAGTGCCTTGAGCGCCTTCGAACAGCAAATTGGCACCGGCTTTGTGGGCCTCGTTCAACTCACGCGACACATCTGCCACCATGGGCAGCAGATCTTTGGCGTAGGCCATGGCTTCGTTGTAGGTGGTGTCAAAGTCCACAGGCGAAGCGCCCAGAATATTGACCAAAATCTCGTTGTGCAGCGCGAGGTTTTCGCGCAGCTTGGTGGCAAAACGCTCAGGGTACTTGAGGTCTTGCACACGCAAGGCACGGCGCGCCACTTTGTCTTCGTAGGCGGGGCCAATGCCGCGGCCGGTGGTGCCGATCTTGGCGGTACCGGCTTTTTCCTTGGCGGCTTCGCGGCCCACATCCAGTGCGACGTGGTAAGGCAAGATCAGCGGGCAAGCTTCGCTCACGCGCAAACGTGAGCGAACCTCGACACCGGCTTTTTCAAGTCCTGCAATTTCTTCGAGCAGCTTGGGCACCGACAAGACCACGCCGTTGCCGATGTAGCACTTGACGCCAGCGCGCATGATGCCGCTTGGGATCAGATGCAAAGCGGTTTTAACGCCGTTGATCACCAAGGTATGGCCCGCGTTGTGTCCGCCCTGAAAACGAACCACACCTTGGGCGCTATCGGTCAACCAGTCCACCAGTTTGCCTTTGCCTTCATCACCCCACTGGGTGCCGACGACGACCACATTACGGCCTTGCTTCATGTTCATGCTTGAAATGTTCTTTCTCAAAGAGCCTGTACCAGCCACTGCCCTGCCGCTTCAACAAGTTCGCGGTCGCAATGGAATTCGTCCACTTCGCTTTCATGGCCCGGCAAAACGCAGACCACGGTTTCGCCCCGACTGCGCAACGCTGCGATGGCCAAGCGCAAGGAATCCGATTGGCCCCAAGGTGCACGAATGGCTGCGCGCAAAGCCAGCGGCTGAACGGCGGCCACCAATTCTTTTAAATCCAAGCTGAAACCCACGGCCGGACGGTCACGGTCGATGCGGTGGCCAAAGACCGCACCCACGCCGTCGTAGCGTCCGCCACGGGCCAAGGCATCTGAGGCCCCTTTGGCATAAATGGCAAAACGCACGCCGCTGTAATAAGCGTAACCACGGGAATCTCCCAAGTCAAAGCTGACAGCCACGCCCGGGATCTGCTCGGCCAACCAACGCAGCTGAGCCAAGGACTGGGTGATTTCGGGGTGGACGGGCAAGCGCGATGCCGCAAGGTCCAAGACGCTGATGTCGCCGTACAAATCGACCAAGGCCAACAGTCCTTCGCGAACGATGGGGGACAAGTTGGCGCTCAAACGGGCCAACGCAGAAGCGTCCTTGCTGGCCAGCGCGGCATGGATCGCATGCCGTTGGGGTTCGCTCAAAGCCTGGCCTTGAAGCAACCGGTTCACGATACGGGCATCGGCCAGATCGACCTGTAGCCCAGTGGCGCGGCCAGCAGACAAGCAATCCAAGGCCAACTGCAGGATTTCCAAGTCGGCTTCAGGACCGGCATGGCCGTAAATTTCCGCGCCCAGTTGCAGTGGCTCACGCGTAGCGTGTGGGCGTGCCGGACGGGTGTGCAGCACAGGACCGCAATAACACAGACGGGTCAGTGCCGTGCGGCCGAGCAAGTGAGCGTCAATGCGCGCCACCTGCGGCGTCGTGTCAGCGCGCAAGCCCAGTGTGCGGCCCGAGAGTTGATCAACCAGTTTAAAGGTTTGCAAATCCAAGGCTTCACCCGTGCCGGTCAGCAGGGATTCCAAATGCTCCAGCAGCGGCGGCATGACCAGCTCGTAGCCATAGCCACGGGCGGTGTCCAGCAGTTCGCGGCGGAGTTCTTCGATGTGGCGAGCCTCGGAAGGCAAGACATCGGCAACGTGATCCGGGAGGACCCAAGCAGACATGAGGGGATGGGGGGAGACGGTTAAAAACGAGATTTTACCGGGTTGAAAGGCTCATTTCCGGCAAACAGATTGGCAAATTGTCCAAATCCAGATCCAAAGCGAAGAATGGGCCCGCCCGGCCAGCCTGACGACCGAAAGGAGGTCAGGCAAATAGCCAGACCACCACCAAGCCGAGTACCACCAAGATCAAGCCGAAAAATCGGATCTGCCCCTCCTGCAGCTGGAGCATTTGCTCAAACAGGCTACGCCAACGCCGAGGTGAGAGCATGGGCATCAAGCCCTCCAAAATGAGCATCAGGCCCAAGGCAAGCAGGAGGGCGTCGAGCAAAATTTACTTCCGGGCAGGTGCACCACCCGGTGTGCCGCGCATGCCTTTGAAAAACTCGGAGCTGCCAGGGTCTAGCACCATCACATCACCCTTACTGTTGAAGCTGGATTTGTAGGCTTCGAGGCTGCGGTAGAACTGGGCAAACTGCGGGTCGCGGCCAAAGGACTCGGCATACAGGCGGGCCGCTTGGGCATCGCCCTCACCCTTGATTTTCTGGGCATCTCGGTAAGCGTTGGCGATCGCCACCTCGCGCTGGCGATCGGCGTCGGCACGAATTTTTTCCCCCTCGGCGCCACCGGTCGAGCGCAGCTCATTGGCCACGCGTTTGCGCTCGGCCTCCATACGGCGATAAACCGATTCGGTGATGGTGTCCACGTAATCTGCACGGGTGATGCGCACATCCACCACGTCCACGCCCCAAGGCTTCGCTCCTTTGACCACGACCAGCACGGCAGCTTTGACGTCGTCCATCAGCTCTTCCCTCTTAAGAGACAGCAACTCGTTGACGGTGCGTTTGTTGATCTCCTCCTGGAAAGCGTTGCGTACCACGCGGTTGAGCTGGTTGGTACCTGCCTTCTCATCCAGACCCACGTTGCGGATGTAGGCCTGTGGGTCGGTGATGCGCCAGCGTACATACCAGTCAATCACCACCCGCTGCTTTTCAGCCGTGAGCATGGGCTCGTTGTCGGGGCTGTCCAACGTCAACAAACGCTTGTCAATGTAATTGACGTTTTGCAGTGGCGGCGGCAACTTGAAGTGCAGGCCCGGCTCGGTGATCACTTCCTTGATCTGACCCAAAGCGTAGACCACGCCAAACTGGCGCTGATCCACCACGAACAACGTAGAGCTGAGCAGCGCGAACACCACCAGCAAACTCGAAATCCACAATCCGATGCGATTCATTGTCTTATTCCTTATCGTGGATCGCGGCTACGCGAACGCTCGAGGTCTCGTGAGCGGGTGTCCGCAGCGCCATTGCCGCCAGCATTGGCAGGGGCTGCGGGCACATCTATGGTGGGCGGTGCCACTTGCGTGACCTGTTGCATGATTTTGTCGAGCGGCAAATACAAAAGGTTGGAGCCTGATTTACTGTCCACCAGCACCTTGGTCACGTTGCTGTAGATCTGTTGCATGGTGTCGGTGTACATGCGGTCGCGCATGACCTGGGGCGACTTTTGGTACTCAGGCAAGATGGTCTTGAAGCGCTGGGCATCACCTTCGGCTTGTGCCACGATGCGTTCGCGGTAAGCATCGGCTTCTTCCTTCAAACGTGCGGCGGCACCAACGGCTCGGGGAATCACGTCGTTGGCATAGGCTTGCGCTTCGTTCTTGGCGCGCTCGCGCTCCTGACCGGCTTTGAGCACGTCGTCGAAAGCAGCCTGAACCTGCTCAGGTGGACGCACACCCCCTTGCTGCAAGTTGATGCCCACAACCTCAATACCGACTTTGTACCGGTCCAAGATGGTTTGCATTTTTTCACGCACACGAGGAGCAATCTGGTCGCGCTCTTCGGCCAAAGCAGAATCCATCTTCATTTTGCCAACCACCTCGCGCACAGCAGTTTCTGCGGACTGCACCACGGCTTCGGTCGGATTACGACTTTCGAACAGGTAAGCACGGGCATCGTTCAAACGGTACTGAACAGCAAACTTGATCTCGACAATGTTTTCGTCTTCGGTCAACATCGCCGACTCACGCAGACCTGTGGCTTTGATGATGTTATCTCGGCCAATGTCCACCGAACGAATCTGGGTCACAAAAACAAGTTCATGGCGTTGGACTGGGTAAGGCAAGCGCCAATTAAAACCAGCGCTCACGGTCGAGTGGTATTTGCCAAACTGGGTGATCACCGCCTGCTGACCTTCTTGCACGATGAAAAAACCGGTCGCCAACCAGACCAGCAAGGCGCCACCCAAAATGACACCAATGCCCAGGTTCTTGATGAAGGCTGGAATTTCAGGCCCCCCAGATCCACCCCCAGAGCCGCCAGGACCTTGGGGACGCTGGGGACCCCTCTTGCCGCCAAAAATCTGACCGAGCTTGCGGTTGAAGTCACGCCACAACTCGTCCAGATCAGGCGGGCCACTTTGTTGTTGCTGCGGACCGCGTCCGGGCGGTTGTTGCCAGGCTTCAGGCTTTGGGCCGGGTGGTGGCGTGTCGCCCGATGGCTTGTTGCCCGAGTCACCGGAAGATTTGTCATCGTCCCGACCCCAGCGTGGGTCGTTCAGATTGAACATGCCTCGTATCTTTGCGGGCAGCAAGGACCATCGCAGGGCTGGCAGGTGAAAATTCATAATTCTTAGTCTTTGTCTGGATGACGAAACAGCATTGTGCCGAATTTAAGGGACACTCAAGGCGGGTCAGCAGGATATTCCCGGTACAAGTCACGGGGATCAAGCTCTGGCGACTGGGCTGCAGGCAGCGCTGCTTTCACGATGTCAGAGAGCGCCGTGCGCAACAGGGCCAGACCCTCTCCGCTTTGCGCACTTAGGAAAACACGCGGAACGGGCACACCATCGAGCTCGTACTGATCCTGCATCTGCAAGGGGTAGCGGTCGGTGGCCAGGGCATCGAGTTTGTTGAACACAAGTAATTGTGGCACCTGTTCAGCCCCAATCTCGGTCAATACCTTTTGCACCTCGGCCATCTGCTCGGGAAAATCCGGGTTGGCTGCGTCGACTACATGCAGGAGCAAGTCCGCCTCCGTGGCTTCTTGCAATGTGGCCTGAAAAGCCTCGACCAACCCATGTGGCAAATCACGTATAAAACCCACGGTATCGGACAAGGAGACCGAACGCCCTGCTTCGCCCAGATAAAGCTGACGTGTGGTGGTGTCCAAGGTGGCAAACAACTGATCGGCGGCGTAGGCGCGTGCCTTCACCAGGGCATTGAACAACGTGGATTTGCCAGCGTTGGTGTAGCCCACCAGTGAAATGTTGAAGGTGTCGCGGCGTTCGCGCTGTCGCCGCTGGGTGTTGCGCTGCTTTTTGACCTTGACCAAGCGCTCCTTGATGCGTTTGATCGAGTCGTTGATCATGCGGCGATCCAGCTCGATCTGGGTTTCCCCTGGGCCACCCCTCATGCCAATACCGCCACTTTGCCGCTCTAAGTGCGACCAGCGGCGCACCAAACGGGTGCTCAAATACTGCTGACGCGCCAGTTCTACTTGCAGTTTTCCCTCGTGGCTGCGTGCACGTTGGCCAAAAATTTCCAGAATCAACAAGGTCCGGTCATTCACCGGCAAACCAATGTGGCGCTCTAAATTGCGCTGCTGGGCTGGGCTCAAGGATTGGTCAAACAAGACCTCGACAGCCCCATGCATCAGGGCCAGCGCTTTGATTTCGTCGGCTTTACCGCTGCCGACAAACAGCGCCGGATCGGGGGCTTTGCGCTTACAGGTCAATCGCGCAACGGGTCTGAGACCGCCTGACTCCGCGAGCAAACCCAGTTCTTGTAACTGACCATCGAAATGCGGCAGACCAAAGTCAACGCCGACCAATAAGGTCGGCGCGGGTTGGGAAAAAAATGTTTCAGACAATGTCAGCGACCTGCTGCAGCGGTGTCACACCGCCAGTCAAGCAACAACCGAATCAAGCGGTGATTTCACCCGTTTCAGGGGTGCTGAAGGTGACGGAACGACCTGGAACAATGGTAGAGATGGCGTGTTTGTAAACCATTTGAGTCACTGTGTTGCGCAACAGCACGACGTACTGGTCGAACGATTCAATCTGGCCTTGGAGTTTGATGCCGTTGACGAGGTAAATTGACACGGGCACATGCTCTTTGCGCAGTGCGTTCAGAAAGGGGTCTTGCAAAAGTTGACCTTTGTTGCTCACGATATTCTCCGTGTTCAGAAGTTATAAAGTCTTGACCTTACCACAGGGAAAGGGGCGTGATTTTGGTGAAGTATGAATTCCACAAATCTCAACTGGATTCTTTGTCCGCAAAAGGATTTGTAGATGTTTTCATTTCAATTCGCATCGGCGTGCCGGCCAAGCTGAAGGCTTTGCGAAAACGTCCTTCCAGAAAGCGCTTATAGGTGTCGGTGACGTGCTCCAAGGAATTGCCGTGGATCACGATCACGGGCGGGTTCATACCTCCTTGGTGGGCATAACGCAGTTTGGGACGGAACATGCCGCCACGTTGGGGGCTCTGAAACTGCACGGCCTCGAGCAGCAAACGCGTCAAAATTGGCGTGCTCATTTTGCACATGGCCGACTTGTGCGCCTGCACAATGGAAGCCCAGACAGGGCCCAGACCTTGACGTTTTTTGGCCGAAATGAAGTGCATGTTGGCAAAGCTCAAAAACGGCAAGCGGTTTTCAATTGAGCGCTGCACCAACTGCCTCTGGTATTCGTCGATGGCATCCCACTTGTTGATGGCCAACACCATGGCGCGGCCGCTTTCCAGTGCATAACCGGCAATGTGCGCGTCCTGATCGGTCACGCCCTGCTCGGCGTCGAGCAAGAGCAAAACCACGTTGGCCGATTCAATCGCTTGCAGGGTTTTGACCACCGAAAACTTTTCAATGGCCTCAAACACCTTGCCTTTGCGGCGCAATCCGGCTGTATCGATCAATTCGAATTTCTGGCCTTGACGCTCAAACGGCACCGAAATCGCATCCCGGGTGGTGCCCGGCATGTCGAAGGCCACCAAGCGCTCTTCGCCCAGCCAAGTGTTGATCAGGGTGGACTTGCCCACGTTGGGACGACCGGCCACGGCCAACTTGATAACGGAAGGGTCTTCTTCTGTTTCCTCTGGCTCGTCTGGCAGGTTCAACAGGTCAAAGGCCAACTCCACCAAACCGCGAGTGCCCTGACCATGCGCGGCCGAGATGGCAATCACCTCGCCCAGACCCAACTCATAAAACTCGGTGAGCTGGATGCCTTCAAGCATGCCTTCGGCCTTGTTGGCCACCAGCAAACAGGGTTTTCCTATTTTGCGCAAATACTTGGCGATGTCGTGGTCCTGTGCCGACAACCCGCCACGGGCGTCCACCACGAAAATCACCACATCGGCCTCAGCCACCGCTTGTTGCGTTTGCTTGGCCATCTCTTTGTAAATGCCACTGCTGGCATCGGGCTCAAAACCGCCCGTGTCGATCACGATGAATTCTTGGCGACCTTGTTTGCCATTGCCGTAATGGCGATCACGGGTCAAGCCGGCAAAATCAGCGACGATGGCGTCTCGGCTTTTGGTGAGGCGGTTGAACAGCGTGGATTTGCCCACATTCGGGCGGCCAACAAGGGCCAGTACAGGTTTCACTTAAAAATTTTCCGATCCATCATTCAGGGCGAAATCCGAAGACGCCCCCGGTACGTGTCACCACCACCAAAGTTTGGTCCGCCAGCACGGGCTTGCCCACAATGGCGCTGCCGTCAGTACTCAAGCGTTGCAAGGGCTGCCCATCCTGACGCGACAGAAAATGGACCAAGCCCTTGTCATCACCCAGCACCACCGAGCGTCCTAAGACCAAAGGTGCGCTCAGACCCCGAAAACGCAGGGCATCTTGCGTCCAGGCAGGCTGACCACCTTGCCTCTGCCACGCCAAGACCTTGCTGTCAGACTCCGTGCCAAAAATGAAATTCTCATCACCATCCAAGCCTTCGTGGCCTTGAGCTGGACGCGTCCACAAAGTGTTGCCACGGTTGGCATCCAGGCAAGAGACAGCCGACTGGAAGGCGCGCACGCACAGGGTCTGACCTTGACGGCTGGCCCCCACAACCAGGTCCACCAAACGTTCCACTTCGTTCGTGCCCCGGGTGGATCCGATCAGCGTCTCCCAGCGCACCGTCCCCGTGAGCGGATTGAGCGAGGCAAGACGACCTCCCCAGCCGACCAGCAAATTGTCCCCAAAAGACGTCAGTAGACCGGCCTGACGCAACAGCAAGAGGTCGCCCTGGCGTTGTTGGGTCCAGAGCTTTTGACCCGTAGCGCCATCAAAAGCGCTCACCGCCCGATCACCGGTCAGCACGAAAACACGTGCCCCGGCCACCAGCGGCGGGGTGTACGACAGTGCAGGCAAGGTCTGCCGCCAAACCACTTTGCCCGACTCGACCGCCACCAGCTCATTGTTTTGAGTGACCACCGCAAACCGTTGGCCATCGCCCCCCACCCCGGCTTGGATGGGTGTACCCAAGGCCAAGCGCCAGACATCGCGACCCGTTTGGGCATCCAACAAAGCCAAATGACCTTGAGAAGAGGCCAGGGCCACCTGCTGACCATGAACCGAAGCCATCAGTGGACTGTTGCCAGGACCGCCCAGTGCACTCGACCAGACCTTTTGAACCATCAAGACCCCGCTGACCGAAGGCAATGGCGCTGGCTGGGGTTTTTCTGGGGCGCTCGAACAAGCCGACAAAGAGCCGATGACGGCAATGAGAAACCAGCGGGTCCAGGCGGGTGTCAGCTTCTTCATCACTTGGTGTTTCCTGTAGATGGGGTTGACGCCGTTTGTGGTTCTAGGCCCATGGCATTGAGCTTGGCTTCGACCAGACGGCGGTAATCAGCGCTGTCGACCAGTTGTTGCCAAGCTGTTTGATACGCGGCAGCAGCTTCGGTCTTTTGACCTTTGGCATGCAGGACATCACCGCGCAAATCGGCCGACAGACCTGCCATCGCGGGCGTAAATGGAGCGGTCAACTGTGCCAGAGCCTCGTCATGAGAGCCGGCATCGAGCAAGAGTGCCGAAAGTCGCAAACGTGCAATGTCGCGGTACGCAGGGTCGGGCGCCACCTCGGCGACCCACTTCAGAGCAGCGCGGGCGGCTTCAGACTTGTCTTTGACCTGCAAGGCCTTGGCCGCAAGCAAGGCTGCTTGGTGGGCGTATTGCGTACCACCAAACTTGTCTTTCATGTCGGCAAAACTGCGCTCAACACGGACCACATCCCCGGCAGTGACCGCACGCTCGACCTCGTCAAACAGCACGGCCGCCTTGGCCGCCTGGTCTCGTTGCCAGTACTTGTACCCGTTCCAAGAAGCATAGCTGCCCAAAACGACGATCAGCACCCAGGAAATCAGGTTGCCGTACTTTTTCCAGAAGTGTTTGATCTGGTCAAGTTGTTCTTGTTCTTCAAGGTCGAGGGCTTTGGCCATGGTGTGAGTAATGAGTTGAGCGCTTCAAAGCGCGGATTGTAGGCTGTGGGCCCATGCGGCCACAGTGTTCAGCGGCTCGGTGCGCTGGTCACCTGCGCCGTCGCGAAGCGATTTGACCGCGACCAGGCCACGGGCCAACTCTTCGCCACCAAACACCAAGGCGAAACGTGCACCCGAGGCATCAGCCTTTTTGAACTGCGACTTCATGCTGCCCATGCTGGTACCGTTAGCCGCATGCATCTGGACCGACACGCCACAGGCGCGCAAGCTTTGAAGCACCTGCATGGCGACCGGCAAGGCGGCAGTTTCAGGAATGATGGCGTACACATCGGGGGCTAAATCGGGCATAGCTTCGCCCTGCTCCTTGATGAGTTCAAGCACACGCTCTACACCCAGCGCCCAGCCCACGGCAGGGGAAGGCTTGCCGCCGACTTGCTCGATCAGATAATCGTAACGGCCACCGCCGCAAATCGTGCCTTGAGAGCCCAGGCTGGTGGTGATGAACTCGAACACCGTGAGGTTGTAGTAGTCCATGCCCCTTACCAGGCGCGGGTTGATGTTGTAGGCCACGCCGTTGGCATCCAAGATGGCCTTGACCGCGTTGAGATGAGACAAAGAGGCCTCATCCAGAAAGTCGAGCAGGCGCGGTGCCGCCTCGACCACGCCATGCATGGCCGGATTCTTGGTGTCCAAAATGCGCAGCGGGTTGCTGTGCAGGCGGCGTTTGGCTTCTTCGTCGAGCACATCACTGTGCTTTTCAAGGTGGGCAATCAATGCAGTGCGGTGGGCTTGGCGCTCTGCGGGTTGGCCAAGACTATTGAGTTCCAAGCGCACATCTTTCAGGCCTAAAACTTTCCACAAATCGTTGGCCAGCAAGATCAGTTCGGCATCGACCTCGGGCCCGCCAAAACCCAAGACTTCGGCTCCGACTTGGTGAAACTGACGGTACCGGCCGCGCTGGGGGCGTTCATGTCGAAACATCGGGCCGATGTAGTACAAGCGCTTGCCGCCTTCGTACAGCAGGTTGTGCTCGACCACAGCGCGCACAAGTCCTGCAGTCCCTTCGGGGCGCAGGGTGAGTTGCTCGCCATTCAAACGGTCTTCAAAGGAGTACATCTCCTTTTCAACGATATCGGTCACCTCACCCAAGCCGCGCACGAACAACGCAGTGGGCTCAACGATGGGCAACCGCACATTCCGGTAAGCGTAGCGCCCCATCAGTTCGCGAACCTGGCCCTCCAGCCATTCCCAGCGGGCCGACTCGGGCGGCAGGATGTCGTTCATGCCCTTGACGCCCAACAGCCTCAGGGGCTTGGCCGTCCTTTCAACCTTAGGGGTGTTCTCTTTCAGCGGTTCGCTCATGTTGTCTCAGCAGATACGGAACCAAAACGGTTCTCAATGTAGTTTTCAACCAGCACCTGGAACTCCTGCGCAATGCCCTCGCCGCGCAAAGTCAGGCGCTTTTCGCCATCGATGAAAACAGGTGCCGCAGGCGCCTCGCCCGTGCCGGGCAGGCTGATGCCAATGTCTGCGTGCTTGCTCTCACCAGGACCGTTCACGATGCAGCCCATCACGGCGACCTTTAGGTTTTCCACCCCGGGGTAACGCGCACGCCACACGGGCATTTGGGCGCGCAAGAAGTCGTCAATTTGTTTAGCCAGCTCTTGGAAGGTGCTGCTGGTGGTGCGGCCACAACCAGGGCAAGCCGTGACACTGGGCACAAAAATGCGCAAGCCCAAGGACTGCAAAATTTCAGACGCGATCACCACCTCTTGCGTACGGGCCTCCCCTGGCTGGGGCGTGAGCGAGACGCGAATGGTGTCACCAATGCCCTCTTGCAGCAGCACCGACAAGGCGGTAGCCGAAGCCACCGTGCCCTTGGTGCCCATGCCCGCTTCGGTCAGGCCCAGGTGCAATGCGTAATCCGTGCGGCGGCCCAACTCGCGGTAAACAGCGATCAAATCTTGCACCCCTGAGACCTTGCAGGAAAGCGCAATCTGCGCACCGTTCAAGCCCATGGCCTCGGCACGCTCAGCAGAGGAGATGGCCGATGAAATTAGCGCTTCGTACATGACTTGGCGCGCCTCCCAGGGTTGGGCGCGCTGGCTGTTGGTGTCCATCAGATCGGCCAGCAACTCCTGGTCAAGGCTGCCCCAGTTCACGCCGATGCGGATGGCTTTGTTCCAGCGCATAGCCGCTTCGATCATCTGGCCGAACTGAACATCGCGCTTGTCCCCCTTGCCCACGTTCCCGGGGTTGATGCGGTATTTCGACAGCGCCTCGGCGCACGCTGGGTAATCGGTCAACAGCCGGTGGCCGTTGTAGTGGAAATCACCAATCAGGGGCACGTCGATGCCCATCTTGTCGAGCTGGTCACGAATGTGCGGCACAGCTTGTGCGGCCTCAGGGGTGTTGACCGTGATGCGCACCATCTCAGAGCCGGCAATGGCCAGCTCCTTGACCTGAATGGCGGTGCCAATCACGTCCACCGTGTCGGTGTTGGTCATGGACTGCACGCGCACCGGGGCACCGCCACCCACAGTGACAATGCGTGAGCCCCAGACCACTTGTGATTGGCGGCTTCGACGCATTGCAGGACGCGCAATGGCGATCGGCTCAGGGCTCAGTGGCAAGTTTGCAGATGACATGTTCACTCCTTCACTTCAAAACGAGCCACCGTCAGCAGGGTGTGGGGCTTGAGGTCAAAAGCTTGGCCGCGAAGAGTCGCTGTGACCACCTGGGCACGGCCGACCACCACACTCACGGGCAAAGGGCTCTGGATGCGGGTGCTTTCGCCGGCCTTGACCAAGCCACTCCAGACCACCGCTTTTTGCCCGTTGCGCACTTCCAGCCAACTTTCGCCCGAAGCGGAAAAGACCCATACGGGGGATGAATCAGAATGGACTGCGGAAGATGATGCCATGGCTGTCGCTGGATTGGCAGGGATCACTTGAAAACTCTTGGATTCAACGGGCTCTCTCAACACAGCGGTGGTCGCAGGACTGGAAACATTCGAGACGTGAGACGCTGGTGCTTGCGTATTATTTGGATCAGAAGCTTCCAAGGAGGGCGATGTCGGGCCAAACACAGGCAGCGAGACCGGTTCAGCGACTTCTTGAGACACCACCTCGTCAGCCATCAAGGATTTGACGTCCTCCAACCAAGCCCATTGTGACGGACCGGGAAGCCAGAGCAACGCCCCTGTCAAAAACAGCATGAAACTGGCACTCCAGACCACTTTGGATGAAGCCATGCGGCCCCAAGACAGACCAGAAATACCCACAGAGTCCTCCTCTGCAAAAGGCTGGATAGAGCTTCGCATAGGCTCCAGCTGGGAGATCGCTTGCGGCAACAAGGCCAAAATCGGTGCAGCGTCGGTTTGCAGGTGACGGCAAACGCTGGAAGCCAGGCCCCGGTAAAAGACGGGGCCTTTATCAAGGTCAAGCTGATCCGCCTCCAAAGCCTCAAGTTGGCGCACCGGCACTTTCAAAGTGACCGACAGAACTGCCAAATGAATGCCCGCCTTCAAACGCGCTTTGCGCAGTAACTGCCCAGCCGTCACAGCCAAAACATGGGGCTCAGAACTGCCGGACTGGGGTTCGGACTCAGTTTTTAGGCTTGGTGTCATGTCGGGGCTCCGAAAAAGTCACAGCGGACAGAGGCGCCCAGTTGACGGTGCGTTGCTCGGCCATACGCAATTGCACTTGGGTACGGTCTTTCACATCACCGGCCAACTGGCCGCAGGCCGCATCGATGTCATCACCACGGGTTTTGCGCACCGTGGTGACCAAACCGGCGTCTTGCAACTGCTTGGCAAAGGCCTGGACGCGGGCCCGAGGTGAGCGCAGCAACCCGGAGGCTGGAAAGGGGTTGAAAGGGATCAGGTTGAACTTGCAGCGCAGACCTTGACGCGCGTGCTTTTGCAACAGGTCAATTAAGGCGCTGGCGTGCTCGGACTGGTCGTTGACACCGTCGAGCATGCAGTATTCAAAGGTGATGAAGTCACGCGGCGCATGGGCCAGATAAGCGATGCACGCCTGCATGAGCTCATCGAGTGGGTATTTGCGGTTGAGCGGCACCAGGTTGTCGCGCAGCACATCAAAGGGTGCGTGCAGCGACACGGCCAGCGCGACAGGGCAATCGGCCGACAAGCGCTCGATCATCGGCACCACACCCGAGGTGGACACGGTGACGCGACGGCGCGACAGGCCATAACCGTGGTCGTCGAGCATGGCACGCAAAGCGGGAACCAAGGCCGAATAATTTTGCAGCGGCTCGCCCATGCCCATCATCACCACATTGGAGATGACACGGTCTTCACTTTGGAGATGCTTGCGCAGGAAGTGCTCAGCAAACCAAAGCTGAGCCAAGATTTCGCCGGTGGTGAGGTTGCGGCTGAAGCCTTGATGGCCGGTGGAGCAAAAACGACAACCCACGGCGCAACCAGCCTGGGAAGAAATGCACAAGGTGCCCCGATCGTCTTCGGGGATGAACACCGATTCGATGGCGTTTCCATCGCCGACGTCAAACAACCATTTGATGGTGCCGTCAGCTGAAATGTGTTGACTGATGAGAGGGAGCGGCGCGATGTGCGCATGAGCAATGAGTTTTTGGCGCAAAGACTTGGCCAAATCACTCATTTGTTCAAAACCTGTCGCGCCCCGCTGGTGAATCCAGCGGAACAACTGCGTGGCCCGAAAGCGCTTTTCACCCAGACCCTCGCAAAAAACGGCCAATCCTTCCAGGTCGAATTCGAGAAGGTTGGTCGTCATGGGGTCAGGGCGCAGGGGCGCGTGCGGTACGCGACGCGATCAACGTGCGTACACGTTCATGCCGGCAAAGAAGAAGGCAACTTCAGCGGCAGCAGTTTCAGGCGCATCAGAACCGTGTACAGCATTGGCATCGAT
>CAJBLW010000616.1 GCA_903953985.1 uncultured Burkholderiales bacterium | reverse complement strand
GGGTGGGGCGTTGGCGCGGTGCAGGGCCATTCTGGGTGAGGTGGTCACAGCGCCGTGCGAGCCGCTTTGTGGCCTATTGCCGACGAATCCGCTGGCGAGCAAGGTGTCTCAACCAAGGCAATTGAGCACCCCAAGCGCATTTTTGCTGCGCACTTCGTTGGTTTTTATCGCTTGTGAGACATCGCAGGGTGACAGGGCGCACCTATCATGGCACGCATGCACCCTTTTGACCAAGCCATTGACCTGCGCGCATCAGCACTTCAGGATACGCCCCACGAATTCTCGGGCGTGACCCACCCGGCCTACGCCAACTTGATCGGGCCCTTCGGGGGCACGACTTCGGCGCAGTTGCTGCAGTGCGCGATGCTGCACCCGGAACGGATCGGTGAACCCGTGGCCCTGACGGTCAACTTTGCGGCCCCAGTGGCCGATGGTGAGATACGCTTTGTGGCGCGGCCCGTCCGCACCAACCGCTCCACCCAGCACTGGATCATTGAAGCCCACCAGGCTGAAGGCGTTGTGGCCACCGCAACGGCGGTGTTTGCCGTTCGGCGTCAGACTTGGTCGCATGTCGAGGCCGTGATGCCCGCCAATGTGCCTGCGCCTGACGTCGTGCCGCGCATGTCCATGAACGGCATGCCCGCATGGCCGCAGCGCTACGACATGCGCTTTGTCGAAGGTGCTTTCCCCGCCGCTTTTGATGAGCAGGAGCAAGCCCATTCGCGCTCGACCCTGTGGGTGCGCGATGAGCCCGAACGGGTGTTGGACTTCGCATCGCTGGCGGCCTTAAGCGACAGCTTCTTCCCACGCATCTACATCCGCCTCCGTCGCCGGGCCATGATCGGCACGGTATCACTGACCACTTACTTTCATGCCGACAGCCCCTTGCTGGCGCAGGTGGGCTCGCGGCATGTGCTGGGCGTGGCCAAGGCGCTGAACTATCGCCACGGGTACTTTGACCAGACAGGAGAGTTGTGGAGCCCGGAGGGCCAATTGCTGGCGAGCACGCACCAGTTGGTGTATTTCAAAGATTAAGAAAATCTGCTGAAAGGAATCACCAGGCGTCTGAATAAACTGGCGGCTTGCTTGCTGCCGAAAGCTGATTGATCTGACCTTTTTGCAGCTCAAACCCCTCTTTCTTCAGCCCCGCTTTGTTTAATCGATCACTTGAAATTTCGAACCGTTTTTATTGGAGTCGGATGCGGGGGCCTACTCTGACTCATAGGCGGTCAACCGGGGTCGTTCTTGGTCTGAAAACTGAAGCATTTGCAGTTGTTGCAAGGCGCCTTGTTGTTGTGCTGGACTGTTGCTGGATTTCAAAATTTGTTGCCTTGCCGCTTGGTATTGGGCAATTCGGTTTTTCCAGACGGCTTCTTCTCGGTCCAGTTCAGCCAATCGGTCAGCTGCTTGTGGATTGACTTTTTGGGCGCGCAAGCGGTAAATCTCGTCGTCGCTGGCCCCTTGTTCACGCAGTTGATCTACCCTGTTTTGCAACATCAGCACTTGCCTCGGGGCATCGAGTTCGGCTTTGACTTGTGAAGGTAAATTGGCTTGCAGGGCGTTCAGACGTTGGGTTTTTTGGACTTCCGAGAGTTGGTTATTGAGCGTGACTTCCAGTTGTGATAATGCCACTTGGTCATAGGCCTCTTCAAACCCAAACATGTCGGTCTGCTGGCGCGGGTCAAAAAATTTTTCACGCAGTTGTCGCATACCGTCAAAGCGTTTGCGGATACTGTCCATGCCACCTTCGCCCGTTTGCCCAGCGCGTCCTAACTCTTGCTCGAGTTGGGCCAACGCCTTTTTGTAGCCCACATACTTGTCCAGCAATTGCCGCGCAGCAAGGGCATGAGCACCTCGCAGGTTTTTATCAATTTCCTGCCCGATCTGCCGCAGGACTCCCGCCTCATCGGCTTCACCGAGAGTGCTCAGGTAGTAATCAAACATGCGTTTGAGTGCCTCGTTGGGCAGATCGGCCGAGGACACTGTGGCCCTGGCAGGCAGGTTGGCGAAAAAACGCAATTGTCCATCCGGCTCAGTGCCTTGCAGCGAGCGGGCAAAGGCCGGTGACGGTGTGTGAATGGACACGGTCGGTACATTTTCTGGCGCGCGCTGCCACACCATCCAAGCGATGCACAGCATGCCCAAGCCTAAAACGGCGGATTGAATCAGGCGCATGCGTGTCATGTTGAGTTTTTTAGAAGCCAGCGTTTTTCAGACGGTTGGCGTGCTGACGGAACACGGTGACCGGATTGGTTTCATTCCAGCTGACGATGCCCATGGTTTGATTGCCTGGATCGTTGTGGTTCATGTTGTAGTCATCGCGGATGACCCGACCTAGATGGCTGGAGCAACTGCCAACCAATCCATCGTTTTTGGCTCCTGCAAATAACAAAGACAAGACGCCCAATGGAATGTCGGTGGGGTCAAGCAGGTTGGTGATGGGTTTGGCGCCACTCCAAGAGTAATAAGCCACCCCGCGTGCGGCGTAGGCCCCTTCGCCACATGGTGTACTGGGTACGCCCCAAGGGTGTGCTTGGTTGAATTTGGCAGAACCAGCGGTGCTTAGCGACTGAGCTGCCGCTAACGAGTTTTGCTGCAAATGCGGCTGACCCGATGCCACACTGATGAGGGTACTGAAGGCATTGGCTGCCTGCGCGATCACGGTGTTGGGCAAGCCCCCTGGCGGAGCCACTTTCAAAATGACATCGGCCATAGGCGCACCTTTGTTCACCCCTGCAATGCTGGTGACAGAAGCCACCAAATCGGGTCTGACCGAGGCCACATAACGCACGGTAGGTGCCCCATGGCTGTGACCTATCAGATTGACTTTGCTGTCACCGGTTGTGGCAAGGATTTGCTTGACTTGGGTCAACAGTTGTTCGCCCCGTACTTCGGTGCTGTTGGCGGCGGACACTTGGGCCACATGCACGCTGGCCCCGTCTTTGCGCAACGCTCCGGGTATGCCATAAAACATTTCGACAGGGCCAATGTTGTCAAAGCCAAATAGGCCATGTACAAGCACGATGGGGTATCGTGTCTGTGTGTAACCTTTGGTCAATGTGCCGACGGCGCTTTGCGCATTTGCACTGATCATCACGTTGCAAGAGAGTGTGCAAGCGAGTGCGAGGTAAAGGATTTTTTTTGACATGAATTTTTTAAGGTGCAGAACGCAAGGTGTCACATGCCTGCGTTTTTCAGCCGGTTGGCGTGCTGTCGGAACACCGTGACTGGATTGGTTTCCAACCAGCTGACCAGTCCTATGACGTGGTTGACCTCGTCGAGGTGGTTCATCTTGTAGTTGTCACGGATCACGCGACCAAGGCGGCTGGAGCAGGTAGAGACCTGGCCATCATTGGGTGCGCCGTTGAACGCCTTGGCGCTGATCGCCAGGCGAAGGTCATTGATGTCCAGCAAATTCGTCACGGGCTGCGCGCCACTCCACGAGTAGTAGGCGACGCCCCGCACCTTGTAGGCCCCTTCGCCACAGGCGCTGACAGGCACGCCCCAGGGGTGGGCTTGGTTGAATTTGAGGGAACCCTCGGTGCTCAGCGAATGGGCTGCCGCCAGAGCGTTCTGAGCCAGAATCGGCCCGCCAGAGACCACGCCTAAAACGCCTGCGGCCACACTGGCCAAGCCTGCGACGACCACGTTGTGGGGGGTGCCTGGTGGGAAACTTTTGAGGATCTCGTCTGCTAAGGGTGCCCCTTTGTGAACACCGCCAATGCTGGTGACGGAGGCGACCAAATCGGGTCGAACAGAGGCCACGTAGCGTGCCGTGGGGGCGCCGTGGCTGTGTCCCATGAGGTTGACTTTTTTGGCCCCCGTTGTGGCCAGAATCAATTTGATTTGCCTCAGCAGTTGTTCACCCCGAACTTCGGTGCTGTTGGCAGCTGACACCTGAGCCACATGCACGCTCGCCCCATCCTGGCGTAAGGCAGCTGGGATGCCGTAGAAGTATTCAAGAGGGCCGATGTTGTCAAAACCGAACAGACCATGGACCAGAACAACGGGGTAGCGGGTTTGGGTGTAACCGTGCGTCAATCCACCAGTTGGGGTACTGCTGCTTTGAGCTCCGATGGGCAGGGTGATCGCACAGGCCAAAGCGCAAGCGCCGGCCCATCGCATCCATTTGGGTTGCATGGTGATTTTCCTCGTTTCTTGCTGGCTGATAGCCAGTCGTGGTGAATTCAAATGTTGAAAGTATTAATTAATACTTTATTGCCAATTAATTTTCATCCAGTAGAACGCAGGTGATCATGGTGAAAACCCTGTGTGTAGCAGGGTATGTGTGACAAGTTGTGACAAAGTGCTGTGCAGGCTTGAGCGCATCGCTGTGCACATTTTGGCTGACCAAGGGGTTGGCCCCACTCTTTTGAAGCGCTTAGCGCTTCATCTGCTGCAGAGCGCTCGCCACCTCAGTGACCAGCGCCGGGCCTTTGTAAATGAGCCCTGTGTAGATCTGCACCACGTCGGCCCCGGCTTCGATCTTGGAGATCGCGTCATGCCCGCTCAGGATCCCGCCAACGCCGATGATGGGGAAGTCTTTGCCTAAAGCGGCACGCAGGCCGCGGATCACGCGGTTGCTGCCTTCGAGCACGGGCGAGCCAGACAGGCCGCCCATTTCTTCGGCGTGCGCCAAGCCGCTCACGGCGTCTCGCGCCAGCGTGGTGTTGGTGGCGATCACGCCGTCCATGCCGTGCTTTTGCAAGGTGGCGGCGATGACGCCCACTTGGGTTTCGTCCAGATCGGGTGCGATTTTCAGGAACATGGGCACGCGGCG
>CAJBLW010000615.1 GCA_903953985.1 uncultured Burkholderiales bacterium | reverse complement strand
GCCTCGTCGACACCTGCTGACTTTGCTTTTGGCTGCGTTGCCATTGGCCACCTTCGCTGCACCACCCAAAGGGGGGGCTGCCAACTTGGCCATGATCGGCGAGCCTCAGAGTCTGGATCCGATGGCCTCCACGGCAGACCTGGTCGGCACGATCATGCAACACGTGTACGAAACGTTGTACACCTTTGACGGCAAATGGAACGCCATCCCCATGCTGGCCGATGGCATGCCCAGGGTCTCAGCAGATGGTTTGACCTATGCGATCAACATCCGCAAGGGTGTGAAGTTGCACAGTGGCCGCGATCTGGATGCACAGGATGTGGTGGCTTCACTTAAACGCTGGATGGATATGGCACCGCGTGGCAAATCGGTGGCCAAGGACACGGTGAGTCTGGAGGCCAAAGGCAGCCACGCCATCGAGTGGAAATTCAGCGCGCCCAGCGCGTCCTTGCTGGCCCAGTTGGCCTTGCCATCGGGCATGGCGGTGATCATGGCCAAGGAGAGCATTGCCACGCCCCTGGCGTCCTTTGTCGGGACGGGTCCATACCGCTTCAAGGAGCGTCGCGCGGACCAGTTCGTGGTCTTGTCGCGCTTTGACGCCTACAGCGCCCGCGCCGAGCCGGCCAACGGCTACGGCGGTAAGCGCGAGGCCTTGCTTGACGAGCTGCGCTTTATCCCGGTGCCCAACGCCAACACGCGCGTCGAAGGCTCGTTGTCCGGGCAGTTTCAATTTGCCGACCAGTTGCCGTCAGAGGCCTTGTCTCGCGTCGAAAAAGGCGGCGCCGGCGTGGTGCCCATTCTCACGCCTTCTTACGGTTTCCCCTACCTGGTGCTCAACACCAAAGAAGGTGTGATGGCCAACCAGGGCGTACGCCAGGCGATTCAAATCGCCATCGGCCAAGGCGAAATGCTGACCGCTGCCTACGGGGATAAGCGGTTTTTCACCGCCGAGGGCAATCACTTCCCGCAAGGCACGCCGTTTTACTCCACTGCCGGCACGGACCAGTACAACAAGCAAGACGCCAAGCGCGCCAAAGAAATGGCTGAAAAAGCCGGCTACAAGGGCGAGACCATCCGTTTGCTGACCAGCCGTAACTTTGAGTTCCATCACACCATGATGCAAGTGATGGCCGAGCAGTTGCGCGCCGCCGGATTCAAGCCCGAGATGCAAGTGGTTGACTGGGCGACGCTGATACAGCGCCGCGGGGACTCCAAAGTGTGGGACATCTACATGACGCACTCGGGCCAGTTCCCCGAACCGATGCTGTCGCCTCCTCAATTGGGCGAGGGCGCTCCAGGCTGGTGGAGTTCACCCGCCAAGGCCAAGGCTTTGGGTGACTTCAACCGCCAGGCCGATCCCGCAAAGCGTGCCCAACTGTGGTCCGCTGTGCAGCAGGTGGTCTACACCGAAGTGCCTTACATCAACGTGGGGAAGTTCAGCAGCCTGTCGGCGCGTTCAAGCAAGCTCGAAGGCTATACCCCGTCCACTTGGCCGTTCTTCTGGAACACGGGCTTGGCCAAATAAGCACCGGGAGCTGATCGATGTCCCGCATGTCCTGGGCCAGCCTAGGACGCACTTTGCTGGGCCGCTTAGGCGGTATGTTGGCAGTGTTGTCCTTGGTGTCTGTTTTGGTCTTCCTGCTCACGAGGCTGGCGGCCGGTGATCCGATCGCGTTGTTGCTGGGGGACCAGGCTTCCCTGGAGGACATCGCGCAGGCACGCCAGCGCTATGGGCTGGACCAGTCACTGTTCACCCAATTCATGTTGTGGCTGGGCGAAGTGTTCAAGGGCAACTTGGGGCAATCGGTCTTTTTGCAAATGCCAGTGACCCAGGTGCTGTGGGACCGTGTGGAGCCCACAGCCTGGCTGGCTTTTCTCTCGGTGGGCCTGGCCATGCTGATTGGCGTGCCTTGCGGCATTGTGTCTGCGGTGTGGCGTGGGCGGTGGATCGATCAATGCGTGAGCACGCTGGCCATGTTGGGTGCCAGCATGCCCAGCTTCTGGATGGGCCTGATGGCCATCCAGTTGATGGCCGTCGGAGCGGGGTGGTTTCCGGTGTCCGGTTATGGAGATCCCGGCGCTGACCTCGTCACGCGGATACACCACTTGATGCTGCCTGCGCTGGTCTTGGGCACACTCAATTCAGCCTTGATCATCCGATTCACTCGCGCCTCAATGCTGGACATCCTGAGCGAGGACTACATCCGCACCGCACGCTCCAAAGGCCTGTCTGAAAACGTGGTGGTGCTCAAGCATGCCTTGCTCAATGCCATGGTGCCCATTTTGACGGTGCTGGGCTTGACGCTGGCTTTGATGATTGGTGGCGCTGTGGTGACCGAGACGGTGTTCAATTTGCCGGGCTTGGGCAACCTGGTGGTGCGTGCCGTTTTGCGTCGCGACTATCCTGTCATTCAGGGGGCCTTGCTGGCGATTGCCGGGGTGTACGTCATCATCAACTTTTTGATCGATGTCATGTATGTGTTTGTCGATCCCAGGGTGCGCCATGGCTGAGTGGCGCCATACCTTATCGCAATTGTTTGCACGCCGCGTGGTCTTGCTTGCCATGGTGGTGCTGGGTTTGATGCTGTTCATGGCGGTTGCCGGGCAGTGGCTATTGCCGCACGAGCCCATGGCCATGAAAGTGAGCATGCGCCTGAAGCCTCCGAGCTGGACTTACTGGAGCGGCACCGACGAATTGGGCCGTGACATCACCAGCCGTATTTTTTACGGGGCACGCTATTCCCTGGCCATTGGTGCGGGGACAGCTTTATTGGCGGTGGCGCTGGGCACCTTGCTGGGTTTGCTGGCGGGGTTTTTCAAGCGCCTGGACGCTGTGCTGATGCGCTGTGTAGACGCCATGATGGCTTTCCCGGACATTTTGCTGGGCATCGCGCTGGTGTCGATTTTGGGGGCGAGTCCGATCAATGTGGTGCTGGCACTGACCTTGGTCTACACCCCGCGAGTGGCCCGGGTGGTGAGGGCGTGCACCTTGGTGATCCGCGAGTTGCCTTATGTCGAGGCAGCGCGGGCGGTGGGGCTGAGCACCCCCAGGCTGCTGCGTGTGCACATATTGCCCAACCTGATGTCGCCCATCTTGGTTCAGTTGAGCTTCATCTTTGCCTATGCCTTGTTGGCGGAGGCGGGCTTGTCATTTTTGGGCGTGGGGGTGGGGGCGGAAATCCCCACCTGGGGCTCCATGGTGGCGGCCAGCACGCAGCATGCTGACCGGGCTGTTTGGACGCTTTTTTATCCGGGCATGGCGATTGTGCTGACCGCTTTGTCCTTGCAGTTGTTGGGTGATGGTGTGCGCGATTTGCTTGATCCCCGTTTGAAAGGTACCCCATGAGCGCGCCAGAAGCTGTGTCTGTTTTGCCGCGCTTGCAGGTGCGTGAACTGACCACCACACTGGTGCAGCGAGATGGCCATGTGCCCTTGGTGCGCGGGGTGAGTTTTGATTTGCATGCGGGGCGAACGCTGGCGCTGGTGGGCGAATCAGGCAGTGGCAAATCGCTCACAGCGCTCAGCCTGATGCGCTTGCTCGCGCGCAATGCCCGCTGGCAATGTAGTGGGCAAGCCTTGTTCACTGATACGGCCGGGCAAACACGCGATCTTCTTCAACTGCCTGATGCGCAGATGCGGCAATTGCGCGGACATCAGATTGCCATGATTTTTCAGGAACCGATGACCTGCCTGAACCCGCTGCTCACTGTGGGCGAGCAAATCGCCGAATCGGTGCGTCTGCACTTGGGGCTGGGCAAAAGCGCTGCGCGCCAGCGTGCCTTGAAGGCACTGGAGCAGGTGGAGATTCCTGCAGCGCGTCAGCGCTTGGACGAATACCCGCACCAAATGTCTGGCGGGATGCGCCAGCGGGTGATGATTGCCATGGCCATGGTCTGCGAGCCGCAGGTGCTGATCGCTGATGAACCAACGACGGCGCTGGACGTGACGATTCAGGCGCAAATCCTGGCCCTCATGTCGCGTTTGCAGCGTGACACCGGCATGAGCATGTTGTTCATCACCCACAACCTGGGTGTGGTGGCCCACCATGCTGAACGTGTGGCGGTGATGTATGCCGGCGAGGTGGTCGAGCATGCCCATGTGCGCGCCCTGTTTGCACACCCGGCACACCCTTACACACAGGGTTTGCTGGCTTGTTTGCCGGGACGGGCCAGACAGTTGTCCATGAAAGAGGGACGTCGAATGGCCTTGCAGGATATTCCGGGTCAGGCCCCTGCCATGAACCGCTTGGGCGCAGGCTGTAGTTTTGCCGATCGCTGTGCATCCCGCATGCCCCTGTGCAGTCTGCAAGCGCCAGCCTGGCAAGGTGACGCGGCCCAAGGCCGAGCCTGCCATTTGGAGCTGTGCTCATGAAACCCATGCTGGAAATTGACAAGCTGGCAGTCGAGTTTGGCCGGGGATCGCAGCGGGTGCGTGCGGTGCGAGGTGTGAGCTTCGAGATCGCCCACGGCGAAACCCTTGGGTTGGTGGGGGAGTCCGGTTCAGGCAAAAGCTCCTTGGGCCGTGCGGTGCTTCAACTGATTCCGGTGGCCCAAGGGTCTGTGCAATTGGAGGGGCGTGAATTGGTGGGGCTGAGCGCTTCGCAGATGCGTCCTTTGCGTCGCGAAGTGCAAATGGTGTTCCAAGACGCCAGCCTGAACCCCCGTCAGCGGGCGGGCGACATGCTGGACGAAGTGCTCAGCACACATGGCCTGCACCAGGGCGCAGCGCGTGGACCGCGCATCGCCCAGCTGTTGCAGCTGGTGGGGCTCAAGCCTGAGCATACCGAGCGTTTTGCACACGAATTTTCAGGGGGGCAAAAGCAGCGACTGGGCATTGCCCGGGCTTTGGCTGTGGAGCCCCGTTTCATTGTGGCCGACGAGCCGCTGTCGGCGCTGGACATGTCGATCCAGGCGCAAATCGTCAATTTGCTGATTCAGCTGCGTGAGCAGCTGGGCCTGACGCTGCTGTTCATTTCACACGATCTGGATGTGGTGCAGTACCTGTGTGACCGTGTGGTGGTGCTTTACCTGGGGCGTGTGATGGAGATTGCGCCGACCGCAGACCTGTTTGCCTCGCCCGCACACCCTTACACCCGTGCTTTGTTGTCGGCTGCGCCCATCCCCGATCCTGAGCAAGCAGCACCCAGAGTGGATTTGCAGGGTGACCCACCCAGTCCCTTAAATCCCCCGTCCGGTTGTGTGTTCCGCACCCGCTGCCCCCATGCTGTGTCCGCCTGCGCCGAAACTGTTCCGGAACTCACCCCCACCACATCCGGCCGACTGGTGGCCTGTTGGCGACACCAAGAATTGAACTGAACCATGCAACTGAACGCTGCTTTCAAAGCTTATCCTCCCCACTTTGCCCCGATTGACTTGAAGGATGCGGGCGCGCAGGGCTGGCAAGTGCTTCAGGGGGACTTGTCGTTTCCGTTGGCCCTGCTCAAGGCTTCTGCACTTCAGCACAACCTGGACTGGATGCAGGATTTTTGCAAGACGCGTGGACTTGACATTGCACCGCACGGCAAGACCACCATGTCGCCGGAACTCTATGCCCGCCAATTGGCAGCAGGGGCCTGGGGCATCAGTTTTGCCAATGTGTTTCAGGCGACCCTGGGGGCTCGCCACGGTGTGCGCCGCATCATCATCGCCAACCAAGTGTTGCAGTCGGTGGATTTGGACAGTTTGTCCGATTTGCTGAGTCAGCACGTCGGCTTGCAGGTCTATTTTCTGATTGACTCGATGGCTCAATTGCGCTTGATCGAAGCGTGGCGTGATGCCCGAAAGTCCAGCACGGTGTTTACCGTGTTGCTGGAGCTGGGACTTGATGGCAAGCGAACTGGCTGCCGCGATCACCCGCAAGCGTTGGCATTGGCGAAGGCCATTCGCAGCAGCCCTGCCGTGCAATTGGCCGGTATCGAATGTTATGAAGGGGCTCTGGCAAGCTGCAACCATGAGCACGACCGCAGCAATGTAGCGGCGCTGATGGCGCGTGTGCAAAAAATAGCGGCGGCGTGCGAAGCTGAAAATTACTTTGAAACGGACGAGGTGCTCATCACCGCAGGTGGGTCGGCCATTTTCGATTTGGTGGCAGAGCATTTGTCGCCTCATTTGAGCCGACCTGCCCGGGGCATTTTGCGATCGGGCTGCTACCTCACGCACGACCATGTGCAGTACCGGCAGCATCTGCAATGCGTGGGCGAGCGTCTGAATTTGCGGGAAACCTTGCGGCCAGCCATCGAGTTGGTCAGTGTGGTCCAGTCTTGCCCCGAGCCAGGGCTGGCCATTTTGGCCATGGGCAAGCGCGATGTCTCGTACGACCTGGACTTGCCAGTGCCTGAATGGCGGGCTCAGGTCGGCGATGCATGCACGCGGGGCGTACCCGTTCACTGGGCCGTGACGGCATTGAACGACCAACATGCCTACTTGCGATTTGATACGCAGACGCCCGCCGACCAGCATCCGGTGGTGGGGCAGTTGGTTGGTTGCGGTATTTCTCACCCTTGCACCACCTTTGACAAATGGCGCTGGATGCCGGTGGTGGACGATGTTTACCGCGTGGTGGATGCGGTTTCGGTGAACTTCTGAAAGTGGTAGTCATGACCGAGCGCTATCCCTCTTTGCTCCAACGCTTGCAAACCCTGGCACCGGGCTTGCCCCGTGCGCAGCAGCAAGTGATGGCCGTTTGGCTTCAGGACCCTGAGCGTGCGCTCACCATGAGTGTTGACGCCTTGGCCTTGCAGGCCGGGGTTTCCATGCCGACCATCATGCGCACGGCCCGGCAATTGGGTTTCGAAGGCGTTCGAGAATTCAAGCTGGCTTTGGCGCAAGACCTGGCGCGCCATGCACCAGTGCACAGATCGGTCACGATGAGCGACAGCACCACCGACATCGTGCAGAAAATTCTCGGTGGGGCGGCGGCATCCATCACGGCCTTGCAGCAACAGCTGGACCCGGTGATCCTGGAAAAGGCGGCCCAGCTGCTGGCGGGTGCGCAGCGCATTGATTGCTATTCGGTTGGGGCCACTTCGGCGTTCATGGCGAGTGACTTGCAAGGCCGCTTGTTTCGTCTGGGGCGTCATGCTCATGCGGTGCACGATGCCCACCAGCAGCTCATCTCGGCAGCCACATTGGGACCTTCGGGTGTGGCGGTGGCGATTTCACATGTGGGTCGCATGCCTTTCATGCTCGAAGCGGTCGGCTTTGCCAGATCCCAAGGGGCCAAAGTGATCGCCATCACCCAGCCCGACACCGCTTTGGCCCAAATGGCCGACGTGGTGATCGGCGTCAGTGTGCCGCCCGATGCGGTGATGCGAGTGGGCACTGAGGCTTATATCGCCCATTTGCTGGTCATCGAGTTGTTGATGGTGCTGGTGCTGCAGGCTCTGGGGCCGGATGCTGCCAGGCACCTGGCCCAATTCAAATCGGTCTTGCAGGCCCACGGGCAGGATGTGGACCAACACCCCACAGTGGACTGGGCTTGGTCCACGGTCGAGAAAGGCGCCCAAACATGAAAACACTTTTGTTGCGCAACACACAATTGGTGGATGGCACAGGCGCTCCCGCACGAACGGCAGATGTCTGGGTGCGCGGTGACCGCATCGCGGCCATCGGTGATCACTTGACTGTGGCCGCCGATGACGTGCTGGACCTTGCTGGCTTGACCGTCGCGCCGGGCTTCATCGATGTCCACACGCACGACGATGCCATGGTCTTGCGTGATCCGGGCATGTTGGCCAAATTGTCCCAAGGGGTGACGACCGTCATCACGGGCAACTGCGGCTTGTCGCTGGTGCCTTTGGTCAGCGACGACCCGGGGTCTCCTCTGGACTTGTTGCACAGATCAGAGTTCCGTTTTGCCCATTTGAATGATTACGCCCAAGCGCTGGCGCAGAAGCCTCCTGCAGTCAATGTCGGCGCCTTGATCGGGCACACCACCTTGCGCGCCACGGTCATGCAGGACCTCATGCAACCGGCCACCCCTGATGAAACCGATGCCATGGCGGCATTGCTCGATGAGGCTTTGCGCCATGGGGCCTTGGGCTTGTCCTCGGGGCTTTTTTACCAACAAGCCTATGCCGCTGACACGGCGGAAATGCAAGCCTTGGTGCGGGTGGTCGGCAGCCACGGCGCTGTGTATGTGACGCACATCCGCAGCGAGATGGACGACATTCTCAATGCCATGCAGGAGGCTGCCGACACGGCGCAAGCGGGCTCGGCCAGTTGGATCATGTCGCACCACAAATGTGCGGGGCCGCGCAACTGGGGTCGCACGATCGAAACCTTGGCATTGCTCGAGCGCCTGAGCCAGCGCCAGAGCGTGGGCACCGATGTGTACCCCTACAGCGCGGGGTCCACTTTGCTGCGCGAGGATCTGGTCGACGGCATCATTGACATTCTCATCACGCGCAGCGACACGCACCCGGAGATGGCTGGACGTTACCTGGCAGACATTGCCAAGGCGTGGGGGACCGACCAATTGCAGGCCTGCAGGCGGCTCATGCCTGGCGGAGCCTGCTATTTCCAGATGCGCGAGGACGATGTGCGCCGTGTGCTGGCCCACCCGATGAGCATGATCGGCTCGGACGGCTTGCCGCACGACGAGCGCCCGCATCCACGGCTTTGGGGTGCTTTTGCGCGTGTACTGTCGCATTACTGCCGTGAGGAAAAATTGTTCAGCTTGCCGCAGGCCATCCACAAGATGACCGGCTTGTCTGCACAGCGCTTTGGCCTGCAAGATCGGGGGGTGTTGCGCGAGGGGGCATTTGCCGATCTGGTACTGCTGGACCCTGACCGCATCCAGGACAAGGCCACTTACGAAAATCCCCGACAAATGTGCGAAGGCATTGACCGGGTCATGGTCAATGGGGCGTGGGCTTTTGTCCAAGGACAGGTTCAAGGCGAAGGTACGGGGAGATTTTTGCGCCGCTGACCAGTTTGCGGCAAGAGCCTTGCCTTAATATGAATACCTGAACTTCAGGAAGCAGCCCATGTGCAAAGCGTGTCGCTCCAGCCTACCCCCTATAGACACCTGAGAAAGGGCCATCATGCTGGAACGCTTCATTCAAAACAAGCAACTCGATGCGGCCAAACTCAGCGCCAAAAAGCTGCTGAGTGCAAGGGGAGAGGCCAATGCGCAGAGCATGGCCGTGAAGTTGATCGACCATTACGAGCACCTGGACAAGCGCAGCCAGATCGACTTTTTCCATTTCCTGTCCAGCCAGTTCAACCCGGACCCGGCCATGGTTCTGGATGCCGCCAATAAATACAACGCTGAACGCAACGAGGCCAGCCTGATCCATTTGTTCCAGACCGTGGAGCCGCCTAGGCAAGAGCTGCTGAGGCGCGTGAACCGGGCGCCTGCCGGCACCTCGACCATCTTGAAGATGCGCCAGACCTTGCTGACCTATCTGAAAGAGCACCCGGCTTTTGCCGCCACAGATGCCGACATGCACCACCTGCTCAGTTCATGGTTCAACCCCGGCTTTTTGGAGTTGCACCAGATCACCTGGAATTCGCCCGCCCAGCTGCTCGAGAAAATCATTGCGCACGAGTCGGTGCACGCCATCGATGGCTGGGACGATTTGCGCCGCCGCTTGCAACCGGACCGCCGCTGCTTTGCTTTTTTCCATCCACAACTGCCGGGTGAGCCCTTGATTTTTGTCGAGGTGGCCTTGGTGCCTGGCATCGCCAAAGACATTGCGGGGCTGATTCACAAACAGACCCCGGTGGGCGAACCCAAAAGTTTCAAGGCTGCCATTTTTTACTCCATCAGTAATTGCCAACCCGGCCTCAAAGGGGTGTCTTTGGGCAATTTTTTGATCAAGCGTGTGGCGCAAAAATTGATTGAAGAGATGCCTTCCCTGAAAACTTTTTCCACCTTGTCACCAATACCCGGTTGGAGTTCGTGGCTGGACGCGGGTGCCCCATTACCCGAAGAGAAGCTCAGTGCTGTGCAGCGCCGAAAATGGCAAGAAGCCCAAAAAACCCTGTCGGTGGGCGGCATGAACTGGGCCGATCGCATCAAGACCGGCTGGCACCCCGATCGCTGTGCCGATGAAGAAAAAACCGCGATCCTTCGCCTGTGCGCCCTGTACTTGATGCACAAGACCCCCGAAGCCCGGGGCGATGCGGTCGGCAAGTTCCACTTGAGCAATGGCGCGACCCTGCACCAGATCAATTGGGCCGCTGACTTGTCCAAAAAAGGGCTGCAACAGGCTGGTGGACTCATGGTCAATTACCTGTATGAATTGGACAAAGTGGAGGAGCAACACGAGGCCTTTAGCCAAAAAAAGGTCAGTTTTTCACGCGCCGTGGACAAGCTGGTTTAACTGGGCGCTCAGAGCTTGAACGCGCTGCGCGATGACACCTTGCGTCGGAACTTTGTCAAGCAGAAGACAGGCTTTGAATGTGATTCTGATAGTCTGAATCTATCTTTTATTTCTATCGGGAAATTTCTTGTGAACGCTCTGACTCTGAACCAAGCCCATCAAATTCTGCAAGGTGCCATTCAGGCCGCTCGGGCTGCCAATTACAAACCCATGGGCATTGTGGTGCTCGATGCCTCGGGGCAGTTGGTGGCTTTTTCGCGTGAAGACGGTGCCAGCATGTTCCGCTTCGACATCGCGCGTGGTAAGGCCTGGGGTGCCGTGGGCATGGGTTCGTCCAGCCGTGCGCTGGCCGAGCGGGCCAAGGACAACCCTAACTTTTTTGTCGCTTTGGCCGCCACGGCCGAGGGCAAGTTTTTGCCTCAACCGGGTGCCGTTCTCATCAAGGACGCAGCCGGCCACATCTTGGGTTCTGCCGGGGCCAGTGGCGGTACAGGCGATGAGGATGAGCTGATCTGCATCGCGGGCATCAAGGCTGCTGGCCTGGTGGCAGGTTAAGCCCATGTCCGCTTCCGGAAAAACCAAGGCGGCATTGCCTCGGGTTGGTATTGTGGGTCTGGGCATCATGGGCGGCACCATGGCCGAGGCTTTGCTGAAACAGGGTTATGCGGTTTGCGGTTGCGACATCGATGCCAAAGCCCAGGCTCGCCTCAAGCGTGCAGGTGGCGTATGTCTGAGCAGTGCGGCCGAGGTGGCGGGTCGATCGGATGTGGTGATCGTGTCTTTGTCGACCTCGAAGGCGCTGGCCCAGGTGACCGAATCGATCGCATCTGTGCCCAAGGCGCAATGGGCACACAAGCCCATCGTCATCGAAACCAGCACCCTGCCCATGGCGGACAAAGACGCCTGTGCACAAGCCTTGGGCAAATTGGGCATCTCCACCCTGGATGCCCCCATCAGCGGCACGGCGGTCCGCATCAAGGAGCGGGCTTGGACGTTTTTTGTCAGTGGCAAGGAAACGGCCTACCGCAAGGTCCTGCCCGTGTTGCAGGTGTTCACCGACAAGGTGTCCTTTGTGGGGCCTTACGGCAATGGCACCAAAATGAAGTTTGCGGCCAACCATTTGGTGGCCATTTACAACGTGGCTTACGCAGAATCTGTGACGCTGGCCCGCAAAATGGGGCTGAACCCCCAAGACGTTCTTGACCTCTTTGGCAACAGCCCGGTGCTGGGCACGGGTGTCATGCGGCTGCGCATGCCCATGATGCTCGGGCGCCAGTACAGCCCACCTACCATGAAGGTCGAGGTTTGGCAAAAGGACATGCAGGTGATCGGCGACATGGCCAAGTCGGTGGACTGCCCGACCCCGCTGTTCTCGACCTGCGCTGCCATCTACACCAGCGCCATGGCCTTGGGGCTGGCCATGGAAGACACAGCCTCTACCGCCGAGGTCATGTCGGCCATGGCGGGCATCGCACCTGCCAAGGGCCGGGGCAAAAAACCGGTCAAGTCTTGATCTTGGCTTTGGCTGTTGATTTGGCTTTGGCTTTGATTGGGGTTTTCACTGGACTTTTGACAGCTTTGGTCTTGGCCGGGCGTGACAGTTTTTTGGCCGCTTTTTCTGCCGCTTCGATCAAAGGCAACTCGTCTCTCACCGCCTTGTAGGCGTCCAGCGCGGCAGGACCGCCGCAGTAAAGGAAGGAGTGCAAAATCAGCTCGCGCAATTCTTCGCGCGACACGCCATTGCGCACAGCGCCGCGCAGGTGAATCTTGATCTCGGCAGGTCGGTTCAAGGCGATGCACATCGACAGCGTGGCCAGGCTGCGCTCTTTCAGGGTCAGGCCCGGGCGGGTCCAAACTTTGCCCCAGGCGCCCGCACGGATGGCCAACAAGCTCGCGCCGCACTGCCTGCATTCAAACAATACAAAGAAAATGACGGGCAATTTTATTTCAAACT
>CAJBLW010000614.1 GCA_903953985.1 uncultured Burkholderiales bacterium | reverse complement strand
GCGTTGGCCAACTCGGTGTAGCTGACCACTTTGTTGCCTGCGGCAGCGCCGGTTGTGGGGTCGGCTATGACGCTGACCGCGCTGACCCCTTCAAAGCCGATTAACTCTTGGCCTGCACCAGAAAAGTTCAGCGTGCTGAAATAATTGGCAGCGCCCTGGTACAACCTCACATAATCCACCGCCATCTCATAAGTGAAATTCCCGCTGGGCACCGTCCCGCCATAAGACCCTCCAATGGCCAGGTTCAGGATGATGTCCATGGGGTTGTCAAAAGGCCAGTTGTTTGGCGAGGCGGCGCTGGGTTTTCTGTACTCGTAGTAGGCGTTGTCGTTGTTGCTGTCCACCCCGAAGCGGATGTAGTCCTGCGTCCACCACACCTGGTAGGTGTGGAATTCCGTCACAGGGCTGCTCAGGGTGGTGCTTTTCTTGACCTGGGTGTCGCCATAGGTCCAATCGGATTTGTCTGGCTTGGAATTGTTGGTGCCCTTGAAGTGCAACGCAGCCTGCACCTCGTTGATGCTGAAGTACTGCTGGCTCCACTCCATCACGTCGATTTCACCGGCGTCGGGCCACGTGCCCTGGCCCAGCATCCAGATGGCCGGCCAGGCGCCTTGCGCTGCGGGAAGTTTGGCGCGCACTTCCATGTAGCCGTAGGGCTCCAAGTCGGCCACCGATTTCAGGCGGGCCGAGGTGATGCTGTCGCCGGTTTTGTTGGCCACGATGCGCAGCGCGCCGTTTTGGACGTAGGCGTTGTCCAAGGTGTTGGTGTAGGTTTGTGCCTCGCCATTGCCCCAGCCGTCATTGTTCGGGCCTCTGCCTGTTTGCATCAGCCATTTGCTGGCATCTGGCGCGGCTTTACTGGCGTTGTTGTCGGTGGTGATGGCCCCACCAAATTCTTCGCTGAAGGCCAAGCTGTAGCCCACGGGGATGGCGGGTGCGGTTTGCACCGAGAAGTCCAGAGGTGCAGCACCCGGGTTGGCCTTGGCATAACCCAGTGCGTCAAAGTAGTAGGTCTGCGGTGTCAGCTTGGTGGCACCCAGGTCAAAAAACACGTTGAGCATGTCGTAATTGACGCCCGCCTTGAGGCCGGTTTTGTCTACGTAGCCACCAGTACCGCCATTGGTGATGAAGCGGTTGGATGGCGTACTGAAGTCAAACTTCAGGTATTCCCAGCCCGCCTTGGTGGTGCTGGTTTCGACCGCCACCCAGTTGTTGTCATTGGGGTAGCCGCCCTTTGCAGAATCGCCAATTTCGAGGCGGACTTTCGTGCCCGCCTGCGCCGAGTGCACCCACATGCCCAGTTGGGTCGTACTTGAAAAATCAAACGCATTGACGATGCCCAATTTGCCGACCGTGCCCGTGGAAAGCGTCACGCCCGCATTGGCAGCATTGCCGCCCGCGCCCTTGACAAAGCTCAAGACGGTGTTGTTGTCGCTTTGCAGCACAGGCGCAGCAGTGGCCCCCTCAAAGGCATCGGCTTTGATTGTTTGATCCGCGTCAAAATTCATGGTCCGAAATACCACCAGTTTGGGCACCACAGCTTTGTCGGCTTCGGTTTGCACGTTCAAGCTGGCCAATTCAGCGACTTTGCCTGGGTCTTGCACCGCCGCCTTCACCGAATTGGCCAAGGTGGACTGCACCGCTTTTTCAATTTTGGCCATTTGCTCCATGGCGGCCAAAGGGTTGGCTGCGGTGGACTGGGTCATCAACTGGGCATTGCCGTCTTTGAGTTTGTCGGCGGTGTGGCCCACCACAGTGGCCAGGGCATCGCCGCTGTTCATGGTCACGGCCGACGCACTCAGGGCCTGGGTCAACACGGTGGTGACGGCGCTGGCTTGGCTCAAGTCCAAACCCGTGGGATTTTTTTGGATGGAAGTGACCAAGCTGGCGACCACGGCCGCTGAGAAATCCAGCGAGCCTGCATTCTTGGCACCTTGAATCAAGCTGCTGCCCACGTCCATGAGGTTGGACACCATCACACTGGCGGCTTTGACCTTCAAGGCTTGGGCTGCCTCAGTGGCGCTGCCCGTGGTGGCGCTGGACACCGGGTCAAAGCTCAGCAGCGAGGTGCTGGAGTCGATGCCGAAAGCCGTCTTCAGCATGGCCTCGGTCATGCCCGTTTTGGCACCCGCCTCGATCAGGGTGGACAGGGGCGAAATCACACTGGCATTGGCGGGGGCTTTGAAGACGCTGGTGACTTGCTCGCCGGTCGACATGTCCTTGGTATCTTTAGTCGACAAGGTCACCAAAGAGCCGCCCTTTGGGTTG
>CAJBLW010000613.1 GCA_903953985.1 uncultured Burkholderiales bacterium | reverse complement strand
ATCAATGCCCAAGGCCAGCGCTTTCACGATGAGACCCAGGGTTACTCTGAAGCGGCGGTGCATGTGCTGGCGCAGACGGGCGGCGTGGCCTGGAATGTGTTTGACGATGCGCTGCTGGCGTTTGCGCAAGACTTTCCGGACTTTGTGTCTGCGCAAAGCGCAGGCGCAGTGCAGCATGCCGCAGATGCCAATGCATTGGCGCAACTGATCGGCTGCTCGCCCGAAGCCTTGCACGCCACTTTGAACTCAGTGCAGTCCGGCACCGACGCGGTGACAGGCCGCAGCTTCAAGCGTGCGCTGCAAGCCCCTTTCCATGCCATCAAGGTCACGGGTGCCTTGTTCCACACCCAAGGCGGTCTCGACATCGACGCGCAAGCCCGCGTGCTGCGCCAAGACGGCACGCCGTTGCCCAACTTGCTGGCCGCAGGTGGCGCGGCGCGGGGTGTGTCGGGCCAAGAAGTCTGGGGCTATTTGTCGGGCAATGGCTTGCTCAGCGCCATCGCGGGCGGGCACATGGCGGCGCACACCGTACAACAACTTTTGAAGGTCACGCCATGAGCCAGCACACCACTTTGGCCCAATCCCTTTTGGCCCAGCGCTTGCAACAACCGCAGGCCTTGTTGGCTCCCGGTGTGTACGACGCGCTCACCGCGCTGGTGGCGCAGCAGGCGGGTTTTGAAGCACTGTATTTGTCAGGCGCATCGATTGCCTACACACGCCTGGGCCGCTCGGACATCGGCCTGACCACCGCCACCGAAGTGGCGCAGACCTTGGCCCACATCACCGACCGGGTGAACATTCCGGTGATCGTGGATGCTGACACCGGCTTTGGCAATGCACTCAATACGCAGCGCACCGTGCGCGACTTTGAGCGCGCCGGGGCCGCGATGATCCAGATCGAAGACCAGACATTCCCCAAACGCTGCGGCCACTTGGACGGCAAAGGCGTGGTGCCGGTGGCCGAGATGCAAGGCAAACTGCGCGCTGCACTCGATGCCCGGCATGACAAAAACACTTTGATCCTGGCGCGCACCGATGCGGTAGCCGTGGAGGGGCTCGACGCCGCACTGGAGCGTGCCGAGCGCTATCTGGAATGCGGCGTCGATGCCTTGTTCATCGAAGCCCTGCGCTCGGACGAGCAGATGAACCGCGCCTGCGCGCAGTTTGCAAACCGTGTGCCCTTGCTGGCCAACATGGTCGAAGGCGGCAAGACGCCGGTGCAAAGTGCGGCCGAGTTGGGCGAGCGCGGCTTCAAGATCGTGATCTTCCCGGGCGGCACGGCGCGGGCCGTACTGCACACGCTGCAAGGCTATTACGCCAGCTTGCACACGCACCAGACCACGCGGCCCTGGCAAGACCAAATGCTCGACTTTGATGGCCTGAACGCGGTCATTGAAACACCACAATTGCTGGCGCTGGGGCAGCGCTATGAGAGCGGTGACAAGGCATGACGCCCAACATTGTTTTGCGCGGCCTGCAAGTCGGTGACATCGGCTGGGTGGCGCATCGGCAAGGTATTTTGTATGCCAAGGAGTACGGCTGGGACGGCACCTTCGAGGCCTTAGTGGCCGAGATTGCCGCACAGTTTGTGAAAAATTTTGACCCGGAAAAAGAAAACGCCTGGATTGCCGAGTGCGACGGCCGGGTGGTGGGCTCGGCATTTGTGGTCAAGGTCTCAGATACCGAGGCCAAGCTGCGGTTGTTGTATGTTGAGCCCGAGATGCGCGGCACCGGCCTTGGACGGCGCTTGACCCAGGAATGCATCACTTTTGCCAAAGCCCGGGGCTATCCCAAATTGACTTTGTGGACCAACGACATCCTGCATGCGGCCAGGCACATCTACCAAACCACCGGTTTTGTGTTGTTATCCGAAGAGCCCCACCATTCCTTTGGACACGATCTGGTGGGCCAGTATTGGGCGCTGGATTTGGAAAACTAAGACGGTCCAGTCCAGCCCATTTCGAGCCAATGCGCATACCTCGGTTTGAATGGCCACGCGGTGTACTGCACGGGGGTGCCTTTTGGCAAGACACCTTCGGTCAAGTGGTCCAGCCAAGGACTGATGGCCCCCATTTGGAGCAGCCATGCTTGTCCCTCAAGAGTTTCCATGGCCAATCCGGCCACACTGTGGCGGGCCACGGAGAAGTGAGTGCCTGGGGTGTGGGGTCCTGACATCCGGTCATGGACGCTGCCCCATGCAACGGTCTTGAGTTGGCGCTGCAAATGATTCAAGCGCTGCTCCACGGCATCTGGTGATGGGTCTGTGAAGCGCAATTGCCCCAGGACGTTGTCAAACCAAAAGAAGGCGGTCGGGATGGTGCGTGTCAATTCATCCAACTGCGCCAAGCCATCGCCTGTGTGCAGATTCAGGCGCGTGCCTTCACGCTTCAAAGCTTGTCCATGACGCCACCGAAACAAAGGTGCCGCCAAGGGGTCGATGTCCCAGGCATGCACTTCCTCAAACTGGATCAGCCATTCGGTGGGCAGCATCCAGCCTGCACTGCCGCCGATCAACACCAGTTGACGGCGTGGCATGGCTTGCGCCAGCAGCCAATCTGAAATTTGTGAAGCAACAGGTGCCCAACGTTTTTGCGAACGCCAGGCTCGCCAATGCCACTGCCACCCACCCGTCAGGCTCACGGTGGGCCTCAGGCTTTGTTCAACCGTTCGTTTTGCGGGAACATGAACTTCTTGGCATCCGCGTCCATTTCGGTCTTGAAGGTGTATTTCGTTTTGAAGGCTTCGGCGCGCTGGGCCGCCGGGCGGGCGTTGACCAAATCCAGCAGGCGCTTGATGTGGGGGTACTGCGTCCAGGTGGCTTCCCCCGTGCCCAGCACATAAGGCAGCATGCGGGCCCAGCCCCACAGGGCCATGTCGACAATGCTGTAGTGCTCGCCCAGCATGTAAGTGTTGTGCGCCAGGTGCTTTTCCAGCACGCTCCAGTGGCGGTGGGCTTCAAAGTCATAGCGGTTCAGGGCGTATTCTTTGGGCTCGGGTGCGGCATGGCGAAAGTGCACCGATTGACCCGAAAACGGCCCGATGCCGCTCGCGATGAAAAGCAACCAGGACAGGGCTGCGCCGCGCTCTTTGGCTTGCGCCATGGCGGGGACAAATTTTTGTTCGCGGTCGGCCAAGTAAAGCAAGATGGCGTTGCTGTCGAATACGGTCACGTCACCATCGGTGATGGCGGGCACTTTGGCGTTGGGGTTAACGGCCAGAAAGGCCGGTGCAAATTGTTCGCCCTTGCGCGTGTCCACGGGCACCGCCTCAAAAGGCAGGCCCAGCTCTTCGAGCAGCAGGGTGATCTTCATGGGGTTGGGCGCAGCGTTGAAGAAAAATTTCAGCATGGGAGGGTTCCGTCCACAGGGGTTAAAGGTCAAGCGTGACAGGCCAAGCGTTCATGGTCAAAACGTCCACGCAGGGGCAAGCAGGTGCAAGTGTGGCCCAAACCCAGGCCCGTGGTCGTGGCTAGCCAGTCATGTGGGTGACTCAGGCGCCTGTGCTTTGTTGTTACGTTCGCGCGTTGCTCAGCACATCTGGCCTGTTCAACGCGGCTGAGCAGGCGCTGGTGATTGAGCGCTGGTGTCTCCCCCATTTTTTTGCAGGAACGCTTCATGACCGAACGATTCGCCCAGATCCGTTACGACGAATTGCCCCCCGAGGTGCGGCCCTTGGCCGATGACATCCTCAAGGTGTCGAGCGCGGCGCTCGGCGGCCCCTACAACGCGCTGCTGCGCAGCCCCGACATGGCTCGCCGTGCCTTTGATTTTCTGGACTACCTTCGCTTCAAGACCTCGGTCAACAAACGATTGAACGAATTCGCTATCTTGATCCAGGCGCGCATCTCGAACGCGCAATTCGAGTGGTGGGCGCACGAACCCATTGCGCGCAAGGCGGGTTTGTCGGACGCGGTGATGCGCGAGTTGCAGCAATGCCAACGGCCCGCCAGCATGCAAGAGGACGAACGTCTGGTGTATGACTTTTGCATTCAGCTCTCGCTCAACCACCGCGTGCCCGATGACTTGTGGCAAGAAGCCGTGACCCGCATGGGCGAGCAGGCGGTGGTGGACCTGACGGTCTTGTCGGGCACCTATGTCATGGTGTCCATGCTGCTGAACGCCACGCAAGTGGGCATTCCCGGTGGCGGTGCTGAACCCCTTCAGGTGTTGAGCCCTCTGGAAATTCGCCAACGCTTGTTGGCCTGATCGGTCACACTGCGGCCTTCATAAAAAAGGGAGACTTCCATGTCCAATCGTTTCATCCGCACGGGCCTGGCCATGCTGTTGGCCCTCAGCACTTTTCAGATTTCGGCGCAAGACTTTCCCAGCCGCGCCATCACCATGGTCATGCCTTATGCCGCAGGCGGCCCGGGTGACACCATCACGCGCTTGTTT
>CAJBLW010000612.1 GCA_903953985.1 uncultured Burkholderiales bacterium | reverse complement strand
TGGGCGCAGCCTTCAAGGAGCCCGCAGGGCGCCCCGCACGGCGCGCCACGATTTGCGCCGCTGAGCTCACGCGTCCCTCGCCTCGCTGCGCCTGGTCAAGTGAGCGCAATACAGCAGCCTCGAACTCAAGGACCTCTGGGTCTGTCGCTGCTTTAGTTTTTCCCATTGAAACGCTCCCGCAATTGCACTAAAAATTCAGGCCGCAAGTTATCAAACTTGGCCTTGGCGTACACCAGCAACAAAACAATTTCCCCGCTGGCAAGCCGATTGAAGTAGATCACCCGTGCTCCGCCCCTCTTTCCCATGCCCTGTCGCGTCCAACGCACTTTTCGCAAACCGCCCGCGCCGGGAATGACGTCGCCAGCCAGGGCGTTCTCCGCAATCCATTCAATGAATTCCGCGCACTCAGCGTCACTCCAAACCTTGAGAGACCACGCGATGAATTCAGGGGTTTCGATGACGGTCCACATTTTATGTTACTACAAAAAATTGACATATCTTGATTCCCACTTGTGCGCAAGTTGGCTTGTCAATCCGAATTACTTTGCAAAAATGGAATGTAATACATAAAGGCATCGGCGACGACACGCCACACGGCAAACCAGCCCAAGGTCACGCGGCTTCCCTGCTCCCAACAGACTGCGACGCCCACGAAATGCGGCTAGCCCACCCCCTCCCCTAAAATCCCCCCTTTCGCGCCCCGCCGCGCAGCCTCTTTGGAAACTCCCGCTTTGTCCTTCGCCTCTGAAACCCGCCGCCGTCGCACATTCGCCATCATTTCCCACCCGGACGCGGGCAAGACCACGCTGACTGAGAAGCTCTTGCTGTTCTCGGGCGCGATTCAGATCGCCGGGTCGGTGAAGGCGCGCAAGGCCAGCCGCCACGCCACCAGTGACTGGATGGAGCTTGAGAAGCAGCGCGGGATTTCGGTGGCATCCAGCGTGATGCAGATGGTCTACCGCGACCACGTCATCAACCTGCTGGACACGCCGGGGCACAAAGACTTTTCGGAAGACACCTACCGCGTGCTGACGGCCGTAGACGCGGCGCTGATGGTGATTGACGCGGCCAACGGCGTGGAGGCGCAGACCCGCCGCCTGATCGAGGTCTGCCGCCAACGCAACACGCCCATCATCACCTTCGTCAACAAGATGGACCGCGAAGTGCGCGAGCCGCTGGACATCCTGGACGAGATCGAGCGCGAGCTGGGCATGCCCTGCGTGCCTATGACCTGGCCAGTGGGCCAGGGCAAGGTGTTTGGCGGCATCATCAACCTGCGCACCGACGCCATGACGGTGTTCGAGAGCGGCAGCGAACGCCGGCCGCAAGACTTCGTGACCCTGCCGCTGAGCGAACAGGCCGACCTGCTGCAGCGCTTTGGCCACGAATGGGCAACTGCCATGGACAGCATGGAACTGGCGACCGGCGCATCCCCCGTCTGGGACCATGAGGCTTTTTTGGCGGGCAAGCAAACGCCGGTGTTCTTTGGCTCGGGCGTGAACAATTTTGGGGTGATGGAGGTGCTGGACGCGCTGGTGGACTTGGCGCCGGCGCCGCAGGCGCGCGTCAGCTCGCTGGTGGTGAACCGGCAACCGGTGGTCAAGACGGTGCAGCCGGAAGACAGCGCGTTTTCGGGCGTGGTGTTCAAGGTGCAGGCCAATATGGACGCCAACCACCGTGACCGCATTGCCTTTGTGCGCATGGCCTCGGGCAAGTACACGCCAGGCATGAAGCTCAAGGTGATGCGCACCGCCAAGGAGCTGCGCCCGACCAGCGTCGTCACTTTCATGAGCCAGCGGCGCGAGGCGGTGGAAGAGGCCTATGCCGGCGACATCGTGGGCTTTACCACCCACGGCGGG
>CAJBLW010000611.1 GCA_903953985.1 uncultured Burkholderiales bacterium | reverse complement strand
CGGCATCTTGGCCGAACCCAACAAGCCCGAGTGGCCCGGGCAGGTCAACGGGCAGTTGCTGCACACCTCGGCCTACAAAAAAGCCGATCAGTTCAAGGGCCAGCGCGTGCTGATTGTGGGCGCAGGCAACTCGGGCTGCGACATCGCGGTCGACGCGGTGCACCACGCCCAAAGCGTGGACATCTCGGTGCGCCGGGGCTATTACTTTGTGCCCAAATATGTGTTTGGCTTGCCTGCCGACACGGTGGGCGGCAAAACCAAGCTGCCGCGCTGGCTCAAACAAAAAGTCGACAGCACGATGCTCAAGTGGTTCACCGGCGACCCGGTGCGTTTTGGTTTCCCCAAGCCCGACTACAAGATGTACGAGTCGCACCCCATCGTGAACTCGCTCATCCTGCACCACATCGGCCATGGCGACGTGAAGGTGCGGCCCGACGTGAGCCGCCTGGATGGCCACACCGTGCATTTCAAGGACGGCAGTCAGGCCGACTACGACCTGGTCATGACGGCGACCGGCTACAAGCTGCATTACCCCTTCATCAACAACGCCTTGCTCAACTGGCAAGGCATGTCGCCCCAGCTTTACCTGAACATATTTGCACCCCGTTTTGAACGCTTGGCTGTGCTGGGCATGGTCGAGGCGGCAGGCCTGGGCTGGGAAGGCCGCGCCGAGCAGGCCGAAGTCATGGCGCTGTATTTCAAAGGTCTGGATGCGGGCCAGGCCAAGGCGCTGGCGTTTTCCAAAGCGCGGCAAGGCCCCTCGCCCGATTTGTCGGCCGGTTACCGCTACCTGAAGGTGGAACGCATGGCCTGTTATGTGAACAAAGACGTCTACCGCAACACCATGCGCCAAACCGCGGCCCAACTGGCCTGACCTTCTCTCTTCACGAAAGTTCCCATGCTGCCTGTTGACGACATCCGCCTGAACTTCAACCCCGCCTCGCTGGCCCTGCTGAACGGTGTGCTGGCTTTTCTGATGTTCGGCATCGCGCTGGACACGCGCTTGGACGACTTTCGTCGCTTGCTGCGCATGCCCATGGCTTTTGCAGTGGGCATCGGTGCACAGTTTCTGCTTTTGCCCGCCATCACCTATGTACTGACCTTGGTGCTGCAGCCCTCGCCCAGCATCGCGCTGGGCATGATTTTGGTGGCCTGCTGCCCGCCGGGCAATGTGAGCAACATCCTCACGCACCGGGCCAAAGGCAACGTGGCGCTCAGCGTGTCGATGACGGCCGTGTCCAATGCCATCGCGGTGGTGGCCATGCCGCTGAACTTTGCTTTTTGGGGTGGCTTGCACCCGACTGGCTCCAAGTTGTTGACCAGCATCGCTTTGGATCCCGTGCAAATGTTTGTGCACATTCTGCTCATCATCGGCTTGCCCTTTGTGCTGGGCCTGCTGTGCATCCGCTATGCGCCGGTCTGGACTGAGCGCTTCAAAAAGCCGCTGCGCATCATCAGCTTTGTGGCCCTGATCGGATTCATCCTGGCTGCCATTGCGGGCAACTGGCGCTACTTTTTAGACTACGTGGGCTTGGTGCTGTTGGCAGTCATCTTGCACGACACGCTGGCTTTTGGCACCGGCTGGGTGTGTGCCAAGGCCGCCCGCCTTTCCGACTACGACAGCCGCGCGCTCTCGATCGAGGTCGGCATCCGCAACGCAGGCTTGGGTCTGGTGTTGATCTTCAGCTTCTTTGACGGCCTGGGCGGCATGGCCGTGGTGGCGGGCGTCTGGGGCTTTTGGGACATCATTGCAGGGCTGCTGCTGGCGGGCTGGTGGGCACGCAGGCCACTGGACGGCGTTGCCGCTCAGCGGCCCGGCACCGCCGAATGATCGGGCCATGCGCTCTGCGTGCGCGGCGGGTTTTGGTCACGGGCGCCTCGGGCTTTCTGGGCCAAGGGCTGATCAGCCAGCTGGCCCAGCAAGGTGACTGCGAGTCCGTGATCG
>CAJBLW010000610.1 GCA_903953985.1 uncultured Burkholderiales bacterium | reverse complement strand
GGCGAGTGAACTTTGGCATCAGATCCGGGGCGCTGGACAGGCCACCAGCGCCGGCATGTGCTGCCAACCCATCAGCTCGGCAGCCTGGGGAACATCGGCACTCAGCCAGGCATCGTGCAGCGCCGGTGCGATGACGACGGGGGTGCGTTTCTCATCGCCGGGCTTGTGAAACTGCTGCATCACCGGGTGCGCATCGGCATTGACCGTGAGCATCGAAAAGCTCACCACCCGCTCGCCCGAGGCCGGGTCTGTCCAGCGGTCCCACAGGCAGGCGATGCCGAATGGATCACCACTGGCCAGAGCGATTTTCCAGCGCACGGCCTTGCCAGACTCGTAACTGGGCTCATAGAAGTTGTCGACCAGCACCAGGCCAAACTGCCGCTGCCGCCACGCGGTGCGGTAGCTGGGTTTTTCTGCGGCGGTCTCGCTGCGGGCGTTGTAGGTGTGGCGACTGATCTTGTCGTCCTTGGCCCATGCCGGGATAAGGCCAAACCGGGCCAGACCGCAAGCGACCCGACCCGTCTGGTGACTCTTGACCACGATGGGGGATGCAAACCCGGGGTAAGACTCCTCGGGGAATCCTGCAGGCAGATCAACGCCAAGCTTTTCCTTGACCCATGGGGCGCGTTGGGTTGGGGTGAAGTTGGTGCACATCCGAGCAGTTTATCGCTGGCATGAGGTACGGTGACCCCCGCTGATGGAGCGTCTTTGCGCCCAGCGCAAGGGGTTATTTCGTGCGCATTGGATGCGATACAGCTTGGGCCATTGGCAGGGCAGTGTGGCGCTGACGGTCCAAAGTTCTTTTGCGGCGTTCCATACCCAGTTACAAAACCAGAACAACCCCATGTGAAGCGCAGGGCATGTAACAAAGTTTCATAAATTCGCATAGGATGGTTACATCGGCGGTGGCCACACAACGGCAGCTGCCTCCACGGACACATCCAACGAAAGTGAAACTTCCATGACCACAAGGATCGGCATCAACGGATTTGGCCGCATTGGCCGCATGGTGCTGCGCGCAGCAGTACAGAACTTCAACGATGTCGAGATCGTCGGCATCAACGACTTGCTCGAACCCGAGTACCTGGCCTACATGCTGCAATACGACAGCGTGCATGGTCGATTCAAAGGCAGCATCGCGGTGGACGGCAACACGCTGGTGGTCAACGGTCAGCGCATCCGCCTGACGCAAGAGCGCGACCCGGCCCATCTGCAGTGGAACGAAGTCGGTGCCGATGTGGTGATCGAATCCACAGGGCTGTTTTTGGACAAGGACAGCGCAGGCAAGCACCTGGCCGCAGGGGCCAAGAAAGTCGTCATGTCAGCGCCTTCGAAGGACGACACGCCGATGTTTGTGTATGGCGTCAACCATGCGTCTTATGCTGGGCAAGCCATCATCAGCAATGCCAGTTGCACCACCAACGCGCTGGCCCCCATCACCAAGGTGCTGCACGACAAGTGGGGCATCAAGCGCGGGCTGATGACCACCGTGCACGCTGCCACAGCCACCCAAAAAACCGTGGACAGCCCCAGCAACAAGGACTGGCGCGGCGGCCGCGGCATTCTGGAAAACATCATCCCCAGCAGCACGGGCGCGGCCAAAGCGGTGGGCGTGGTGATCCCGGCCATGCAGGGCAAGCTCACGGGCATGGCGTTTCGCGTGCCCACTTCAGATGTGTCGGTGGTCGACCTGACAGCCGAGCTGGAAACCCCGGCCACCTACGCCGAAATCTGCGCCGAGATGAAAGCGCAAAGCGAAGGGGCTTTGAAGGGCGTGCTGGGCTATACGACCGACAAGGTGGTCTCCACCGACTTTCGTGGTGAGGTGTGCACCAGCGTGTTCGATGCCAACGCGGGCATCGCACTGGACAGCACCTTCATCAAGGTGGTGGCCTGGTACGACAACGAGTGGGGTTACGCCAACAAATGCCTGGAGATGGCGCGGGTGGTCGGCGGCTGAGCGCCCGCTTGCCATGGGCCCAAAGGCCAAGACTTTGTCCCCGCAATGGGCGTCCGTGCAATTCGCGTCCGGTCAGAGAGAAAAACCCCCGAATCAGATGTTGCTCAGTCGTTGAGTCTGGAACCGCGTAGGCTTCAAATAAAAGAAGCATCAAATATGACAACTAGATAAATATTTATATCTAAGTGTTAGTATTTGCTTTTTTTGAAGCCGGAAGAATGTGATGGAAACGACAAAAAATAAAATGATGTGGGTCGCAGCAGCCCTCGTCTGGGTCCTTGTGACCGGATGCGCCCAGACAAGCGCCGTCAAGCAGGATGAGGGGGCGGGTGTTGTGCAAACCCGATCCAGTCTGGAGTCATTGGGGGGATTTTTTGAATTGCCCTTCAAAGTCCATGCATCTCAGAGCCGCATTGTGATTTACCAAACCCCTGAAGAAAAATTGTCGGGTGCCACCAGCATTTTTGTAGATGGCTCGTACCACGCATCAGTTGTAGGCGGCGCATGGACTCAGCTGTGCTACAGGTCCGGAAGAGTTGACCTCGGCGCAAGACAGATGCAAGTGGGCGCCCGCCCGAAAGACCTGATGGACAGCATCACCGCGTTGAATTTGTCGCCAGGTCAAACGCATTTCTTGCGTGTTGTTCAAGAAAATTCCCGCCCTGTTTTCAAGCCTGTCCCTCAGTCTCAGGCCATGCGTGAGGTTTCGGGTGCACGCCAGCAAATGCACACCATCTCGCGAGTGGCTCAAGAGTGCGTCATGTCTGCTGAAACGGTGGCCAAGCCCGCGGCGGTGAGCGAACCCATCACGCTGAATGCGCAGGTGCTGTTTGAGTTTGACCGATCTGATGCGACAGCCATGACCCCGGCCAGCTTGCAATCCATAGATGCACACCTCTTGCAATTGCGAAACGACAAGATCGTGTTGGAGCGTGTGCATGTGATCGGACACGCCGACCCATTGGGAAAACCCAGCAAAAACGACAGTTTGTCCCAAGAGCGGTCACAGACGGTACGTGAACATCTGCAAAAAAAGCTGCCCGATGGCGTGCCCATCACCTCGGAGAGTCGAGGCGCCAGCGAGCCTGTGGTCAGAGATTGCCCAAAGGCCCCCATAGCCAAGAGCATCGCCTGCAATTCACTCAACCGCAGAGTGGTGGTCTTGATCACGGGTACCCCCCGTTGAAGCTTGCCGGGCTGAACTTTGGGCCCTTTTTAGGGTCATGAGGTCAATGCCTCGGCCCGTCACCCTGTTGGCAGAGGGTGACGGGCAAAGCAGTTTGTATTTTCGAAAATGTAAATTATTACAACTTAAAACAATAAAAACGCTAAAAGTTAATACTTTTTGAAAAATAAAGTGGAACTTTGGGATTATTATTGTCAGTTCGAAATTTCAAAGATAGATCAAAGGTATTCGGATACCGAAGGTCTTGCAAACCCAGCACTGAACACATTCGAACCCTACACCACAGTTGAAAAAGCACCATGGCTAAAAAATTCAAAGTCCTCGTCAACACAGGCAAAGCAGAAAGCAACGAGTCTCTCGACGTCACCCAAGGTCAAGGTGCGCTTGGGCAGCCCTTGCGCATCAAGGCTCAGGCCGGGGCGAAATACCAGTTGCAAGACCTGGATAAAGCCAAAGGCATGGCGCCTCAAAACGTCAAAGTCAAACGAGTGGGTAAAAACCTCCATCTGCTGTTTGAGGAAAGCCAGGAGGCGGATGTCATCATCGAAGGTTATTACGAAGTCATGCCCGATGGCTATAACGCGGTTTTGGGCCAGGCAGAGAACGGAAATTTTTACGAATACATTCCGGAGGACCCCAACGTCAAAGGGCTGATTCCGGAACTGGCCGATGGCGGTCAGGCGGTCAGCGTGGCTCTGGGTGGGTCAGAAGTGTTGGGCTCTGGTGCGGCAGTGGGTTTGCTGGCTGTCAATCCTCTGTTGGGCGCTTTGGGTCTGGCAGGTGCTGGTGCCGGGGCTGCCGCATTGGTGAATGCCGCAGGCACAGGTCCAGTTCCAAGTCCAGCGGTCAACGATGTGGCCATCAGCTTGAATCCCATTGCGGGTGACAACATCGTGAGTGTTGCCGAAGGAAATCAAACCACCACCACGCTCAGCGGCAAAGTCACGGGAGCCTTCTCTGCAGGCGACATCGTCACGCTGAACTTGAATGGCAAAACCTTGTCAACCACCGTGGCCGCCGATGGCAGCTACAGCTTCATCCTCAGCACCACTGACATCAAGACCGACAGCGACACCAAGGCGGAAGTTTCTGTTGCGGCCAAAGATCCGGTCACAGGCAACATCACCACAGCCACCAGCAGCCAAGATTACGCGGTCGAAACGCAGACCACCGCCGGTAAAACCGTGGCGTTTTACATCGACACGATTACTTCGGATAACCTCATCAACAGCGCAGAAGCAGGCTTCACGAACACGGTCATCACCGGCAAGGTAACGGGTGTTTTTGCTCTGGGGGATACCGTCACCTTGAGCTTGAACGGCAAAACCTTCAGCGGCGTTGTGAACGCTCAAGGTGCATTCAACATCAACGTGCCCACAGCAGATCTGCTGGCTGATCCCGACACACAAATCGAAGGCAGCGTCACCACCCGCGCCGGAACAGCCAATGCCGTGCAAAACTATGGCGTGGACAACGGCACGGACACCACGCCACCCGTGGCCAGCGTGGTGGTGGACAACATCACCCCGGACAATCTGATCTCTGCGCAAGAAGCAGGGCAGGCCACACTGCCAGTGACTGGCAAAGTCACGGGCGAATTCCGTCCGGGCGATGTGGTCACAGTCAGCCTCAATGGCAAGCCATTTACCGGCACATTAGACGCTGGCGGCAACTTCAGCGTGAACGTGCCGATGGTCGACCTGCTGGCCGACCCGGACACCCAACTCGAGGTGACTGTGGCCGTCACCGACGGCGCAGGCAACACGAGCAATGCAGGCGCCATCAGGGATTACAACGCGTCAGTCAATCCCGGCATCACCTCGGCTGTGATCCTCAACCCGGTCACGGGCGACAACATCATCAGCCCTACCGAGGGCACTCAGACCAACGTTAACCTGACCGGCAAAGTCACAGGACCGTTCTCGGCAGGCGATGCGGTCACGGTCAACCTGAACAACAAGACCCTGGCGAGCAGCGTCAACGCCGCAGGAGAATTCACCGTCAGTGTGCTGATGGCCGACCTCAAGGCCGATGCAGACAAAACCGTCCAGGTCAGTGTTTTGGCCAAAGACCCGATCACCGGTCAACTCCAGTCGACCCAAAACAGCCAGACCTACGCGGTGGAAAGCGTGCCCTCAACCGGCACAGCGTTGGTGGTCAACCCCGTCACGGCAGATAACCTGCTCAACAAAGTCGAGGCTCAAAGCACCACCACCCCCGTCACCGGCAAAGTCACAGGCGTGTTCGCTGTGAACGACAGAGTTACGCTCCAAGTCAATGACAAGACCTTCACAGGCTTGGTGGATGCACAAGGCAACTTCAGCGTCAACGTGCCCACCACAGATCTTCTGGCAGATGCGGACACCCAGATCAACGCCAGCGTGACGGCCACCACACCCGGCGGCAGCATCACAGCCAACGCGGTTCAAAACTACGGCGTGGACACCACGACCCCCGTGGCCAGCGTGGCGCTGGACAACATCACCCCGGACAACCTGATCTCTGCGCAAGAAGCCGGTCAAACCAGCTTGCCTGTCACTGGCAAAGTCACGGGCGAATTCCGTGCGGGCGATGTGGTGACCTTGAGCGTCAACGACAAAACCTTCACAGCTGCGGTGGATGCGCAAGGCAATTTCAGCGTGAATGTGCCCACAGTAGACCTGCTGGTCGACCCCAATACCCAACTCGAGGTGAGTGTGGCCGTCACTGACGGCGCAGGCAACACGAGCAATGCCACAGATGACGTGGACTACAACGCCCAAGTTCAGGGTAACCCGCCAGTCAATACCGTACCTGCAGCACAAACCACCCTCGAAGACACCAACAAAGTCATCACAGGTCTGCAAGTTTCCGATGTGGACGCAGCTAACAGCACCATGACTGTCACGCTGGCTGTGACCAACGGAACCCTCACACTGCTGGCATCCAACGGCGTGAACATTGCGACCAACAACACAGGCAGTGTGCAGCTGACCGGCACCCTCAGCGCCATCAATACCTTGTTGGCCACTGCAAACGCCGTCACGTACAAGCCATTGACCAACTTCAGCGGCAGCGCCACGCTGACCATGACCAGCAGCGACGGCACATTCAGCGACATCGACACCGTGGCCATGACCATCACCGCGGTCAACGATGCGCCCACGGGGACCAGCAAAACGATCACCATGCTTCAAGGTGCGAGCACAAGCTTCTCGCCGTCTGACTTCGGCTTTGCGGATGCGTTCGACACGCCAGCCAATACGCTGAGTGCGGTGATCATCACGGCACTGCCTGCAGCAGGCACCCTCAAGCTCAGTGGTCAGAACGTCACAGAGGGTCAAGTGATCGCTGCAGCAAATTTGGGCAACCTGGTGTATGCGCCAGCGCCCAACGCCAACGGCGTTGGCTATGCAGCCATTGGCTTCAAGGTTCAGGACAACGGCGGCACGGCCAACGCAGGTTCAGACACCAGCACCACCGCCAACACTCTGACCTTCAATGTCACAAATGGCAATACCGTCTCGGTGCTGATCAACGAACCCGTGCTGCAAAACCTCAATGGCACACTGACCGTCAGCGGTACAGGCTCGATCGGAGCGCTCATCACAGTCACTGATTTCAACAATGTCGTGTTGGGTGCGGCAACCGTGCAGGGCAACGGTACTTGGTCACTCACCAGTGCAGGTCCAGTGCTGGAGGGCACGTTGACAGCGAACGCCAGCCTCAACGGGGGCAACGCCACAGACACAGCACCTTACGTGGATGAAAAACCACCCGTGGTGAACATCATTGAGCCCGTGACACAAAACGCCGACGGTACCTTGACCGTCAGCGGAACCAGCGAACCCGGCGCAAAAATACAGGTGACAGGCTTTGCAGGTGTGTTGGTCGGCACCACCACCGTATTGCAAAACGGAACCTGGTCCGTCACCAGCACGGCCCCTGTGAAGCAAGGCTTGCTGACTGCAACCGCCACTGACATCAACCAGGAAGTGGCGACCGATACAGCCCCCTATGCGGACAACAAACCACCAGCGGTGCAAATCACAGAGCCCGTGGTGCAAAACCCCAACGGCACGCTGACAGTCGAGGGTACAAGTGAGCCAGGCGCGACGATCGTGGTGAAAGGCGTCAACAACGCCATCATCGGAACCACCACCGTATTGCTCAACGGCACCTGGAAGCTGACCAGCACAGGTCCCGTACCTGAGGGC
>CAJBLW010000609.1 GCA_903953985.1 uncultured Burkholderiales bacterium | reverse complement strand
TGATTTTGGAGATGGCCATCAGCAAGCGCAGATCGCGCGCCGTGGGCTGACGGCGCGCAATGATCGATGCCAATTCAGCATCAATCTCCACTTCCAGCGCGTTGACCTGTCTTTCTGTGGCCACCACTTGATCGGCCACTTCCGAGCTGAACTGGGCCAGCGCGTACACCGCGTGGCGCGTTTGCGATTCAACCAGACCACCGAGTTCCAGAACACGGGAAGAAACGCCGGTGAGTTCGGCATCGAATTGACTTGAAATGTGCTTGTCCATGGTGTGCTCCTGTTCAGCCGAAACGGCCGGTGATGTAGTCTTCGGTTTCCTGCTTGGCGGGCTTCATGAAGATTTGCTCGGTCTGACCAAACTCCACCAGCTCGCCCAAATACATATAAGCCGTGAAATCGGACACACGCGCAGCTTGCTGCATGTTATGCGTCACGATGGCCACGGTGTATTCTTTTTTCAACTCGCTCACCAACTCTTCGACCTTGGCGGTCGAAATCGGATCCAGGGCCGAGGTAGGCTCGTCGAGCAAAATGACTTTGGGCTTGACAGCCACGGTGCGGGCAATGCACAAGCGCTGCTGCTGACCGCCCGAGAGCGACAGACCGCTTTGGCCCAGCTTGTCTTTGACTTCGTTCCAGATGGCGGCCTTGGTCAGGGCCGACTCGACGCGCTCGTCCATGTCCGAGCGGCTGAGGTTTTCATACAGGCGCACACCAAAAGCGATGTTGTCGTAAATCGACATGGGGAACGGCGTGGGCTTTTGGAACACCATGCCAATTTGGGCACGCAGCAAGTTCAGGTCTTGGCCTTTGTCCAGGATGTTCTGACCGTAAAAGTTGATCTGGCCCTCGGCACGCTGGCCGGGGTACAAGCTGTACATGCGGTTGAGCGTGCGCAGCAAGGTGGACTTGCCGCAACCGGATGGGCCAATGAAGGCCGTCACGCGGTGTTCGGCAATGTTCAGGTTGACGTTTTTCAGGCCTTTGAATTTGCCGTAGTAAAAGTCCAGATTACGCACTTCAAGGGCGTTTTGGGTCGGTGTCTTGTCAGGCATGTGGATTCCTGTGAATGCAAAGAGAAAAAGCAGCGTAATTCGGAACTGTCAGACTTAAGCTGACTGCTTGTCCCTGAAAAACACGCGGGCTAAGATATTCAAAACCAGAACAGTCAAGGTGATCAAGAGTGCCCCACCCCAAGCCAGGCGAATCCAGTTGTCGTAAGGACTCATGGCAAACTGGAAAATCACGACCGGCAAATTGGCCATGGGCTTGCTCATGTCATCGTTGTAGAACTGGTTGCTCAACGCGGTAAACAACAGCGGCGCCGTCTCACCGCTGATGCGGGCAATGGCCAGCAAAACACCGGTGATCACACCGCTTTTGGCCGCGCGCAGCGTCACCGACAAAGACACTTTCCAACGCGGCGCGCCCAGGGCGAAAGCCGCCTCGCGCAAGCTGCCTGGCACCAGGCGAAGCATGTTTTCAGTGGTTCGCATGACCACAGGCACAGCAATCAAAGCCAGCGCCAAGCTGCCTGCGTAACCAGAGAACCCGCCCAAGGTGGCCACGGCGATGGCATACACACACACACCGATCACGATCGAGGGCGCCGACAGCATGATGTCGGTCACAAAACGGGTGAGTTCG
>CAJBLW010000608.1 GCA_903953985.1 uncultured Burkholderiales bacterium | reverse complement strand
TGCGCTCAGGCACTGGGCCAGCACCTGTGCGTCTTCGATGGCCATGCCTGCGCCCTGCGCCAAATACGGCCGCATGGGGTGCGCTGCGTCGCCCAACAAAGCGACGCGGCCTTGGGCCATTTGGCTGGGGGCACTCAAGGGCTCTCGGTCGTGCAGCGCCCACTGCCGCCAAGCGGGCACCGATGCCAAACGATCGTGCAAATCGCGGCCGACCGCGCCCATGGCCTGCATCAGCGCCTGGGTGTGCCCGGCCTGGTCCCAGTCTTGAGATTGCTCGGGTTTGGCGCCGTGCACGATGGCCACCAAATTGAGCCATTGCCCGCTGCGCACCGGGTAATGCACCACATGCAGTCGCGGCCCCATCCAGACGGTGACCTGGTCGCTGCGCAAGTGCGCAGGCAAATCGGCCTGCGCCACCAAAGCCCGATACGCCAGATGCCCGGTAAAGCGCGCCGGGGCATCGCCCAGCAACTGCTGGCGCACGGCGCTCCACACGCCATCGGCCCCGATCAGCGCATCGGCCTGCAGGCTGGGGCCATCGGCAGTGCGCACCTCCAGACCGTCAGCGGTCTCGCGCCAGCCATGCACCTTTTGGCCCAAACGCACTTGCACGCCTTCGGCCAATGCAGCACCGTGCAACAGACTTTGCAAATCGGCCCGGTGGATGGTGGCGTAAGGCGCGCCATACCGTGCCTGCGCCCGCTCTCCCAAACGCAAACTGCCCAGCACCTGCCCGGTTTGGGCATCACGCGCTTGCAACTGCTTGGGGAAAGCCGCCACCTGCGCCAGCGCCTCGCCCAGACCCCAGGCCTGAAGGATGCGCGTCACGTTCGGGCCGATCTGGATGCCCGCGCCCACTTCGCAGAGTTGCCCGGCACGCTCGAGCAACTGCACCGGCACGCCGCGCTGCGCACACGCCACGGCAGCGGCCAGCCCGCCAATGCCGCCGCCTGCAATCACCACCTGTTTGTGCTCTTGGCTTGTCATGCTTGGATTGTGCGGCAAGCCCAAGTTCCAAATCTCAAGCACTTGCTCGACGGCGAGTGCTTCAAGCGCCCATCAACACCGGCAAGCCCTGCACCGTAGAAAAATCCCGGTCATGGGTGACCAGGGCTGAAGCGCCAATCAGCAGCGCTGAGGCCAGCTGCACCGCATCGGGCAGCTTGAGGCGGTACTGCACCCGCAACTGGGCTGCCAGACTGGCCAACTCAGCGGACAAGGGCACCACTTGGTAAGCGCCCAGAGCCGTCTCGTAGCGTTTGGCCAAGGCCGTTTGGCCCGCCTTGAAAGGCCCGGTCAGCACTTCGGTCAAGCTCACGGTGCTCAAGGCCAGTTGGATCTGGCCACGCTCTGCGGCTTCAAACAGGCCCAGAAAACGAGGCGCGAATTCGGCATGGTCTTCGAGCAGGTAAATCCAGGGCGCGGTGTCCACCAGCACCGTGGCCCCTTCGCTCAGGCCACCCCAAAGCGCCGCCGCGGCACGGGCGCGGGTCGCCACCGCTCAGGCCCACTCATCGCGCAGCTGCGCCACCAATGGGGCCGCACCCTCCGGCCACAAGCCTCGCCCCGAACCACGCAAGACCAGAATACCGCCTTGCTTCAAAGCGCGGGCTTGTTCCTGACGCCACTGCTCAACCGGCACCACCACCGCCACAGGTTTGCCGTGGCGCGTGATCACAGTGCTGTAACCCGCTGCCGCCTCCGAGGCGATGAGCGGCAATTGAGCGCGGGCTTGTTC
>CAJBLW010000607.1 GCA_903953985.1 uncultured Burkholderiales bacterium | reverse complement strand
TGAAAACCACCGGCGTGGAACTTTGGGCTACACTTTTGACCAACTCATCGCTCAAAATCTCCCAGCCCCAACGAGCATGACTGGCGGCTTGTCCAGCTTTTACCGTCAAGCAAGTGTTCATCAGCAAGACCCCTTGTCTTGCCCAGCGCACCAGTGACCCGTTAGTTGGCATCGTCACACCCAGACTTTGCTGCAACTCCTTGAATATATTTCGCAAACTGGGTGGCAAGCGCACCCCAGACACCACCGAAAAGGCCAATCCTTCAGCCTGTCCCGGTCCGTGGTACGGGTCTTGACCCAGAATCACCACACGCACCTGGCTCAGCGGGGTCAATCGCAGCGCCCGAAAAGGATCTGGTGGATAAATGATGGCCCCCGAATTCAGGGCATCGGTCAAACGCGCAGACAAGCCACGCCCAACCGCAGAGGCTAAAAACTCAACCACATGCGTCCGCCACCCCTCATCCAGTGTTTGCAGATCAGGGGGCCAGTTCAGCAACCGGTCGGCCACCAAGGCCTCGTCTTCAAATGCCAGACTCTGCTGACCCAGCATGCGAGACATCAGGGAAATAGTTTGGACAGAGCCTCGCCGGGCTCGCTCGAGCGCATAAAAGCCTCGCCGACCAAAAATGCATTGACTTTCGCCTCACGCATCCGCAGGACATCTTCCGGGGTTTGTATGCCGCTTTCAGTCACCAACAAACGGTCGGCCGGCACATCGGGCAACAATTCCAGGGTGGTCTGCAGGGACACCTCGAAGGTTTTCAGATTGCGGTTGTTGATGCCGATCAGGCGGGTTTTCAGCTTCAGGGCTCGGTCCAGTTCGGCTTTTTCGTGCACTTCCACTAACACGGCCATGTCCAGGCTGCGGGCCACCGCTTCCATCTCGGCCATGTGAGCATCGTCTAGGCAGGCGGCGATGAGCAAGATGGCATCGGCCCCCATGGCCCTGGCTTCATACACCTGGTATGCATCGATCATGAAGTCCTTGCGCAACACCGGCAGGTCGCAGCTGGCGCGGGCTTGCTTGAGGAAATCCACGCTGCCCTGAAAAAACTGCTTGTCCGTTAAAACAGACAAGCACGCTGCGCCATGCTCGGCATAGCTTTGGGCGATGTCGGCCGGGATAAAGTCAGCCCGCAGCACACCTTTTGAAGGGCTGGCTTTTTTGATCTCCGCAATCACCGCCGCCTGTCCTGCCGCAATCTTTTCGCGCAAAGCCCCTTCAAAGTCGCGCGTCAGCACGCGGCTTTCGGCATCCGCCCGAACCATCGCCAAGGGTTTTTTTGCCAAGGCTGCAGCGACTTCTTCGCGTTTGACGGCGACAATTTTGTCGAGGATGTCACTCATGGTTTTATTTCCTGTGCGGGCTCGGTGGCACCGTTTTTCAAAATTCGAACAAATATGCAGTTCATCAGCAGCCCGACCGCCTCCAACAAGGTCAAAACTCGCTCGGCGATCAAGGCCTCCTTGTCATGCCCCATGAGTCAAGCCACCGACTGACCAAAGGCCACGAACTGCGCCAACTTGGTTTTAGCCGCACCGGATTCGATGGCCACACGCGCACGCGCAAGACCATCGGCGATGCTGCTGGCCACATTGGCCGCGTAAAGGGCTGCGCCTGCGTTGATCATGACGATGTCGCGCGCTGCGCCAAGCTGATTGTCCAGCACACCACGAAGCATGGCCATGGACTCCTCGGGTGTGTCCACTCTCAGGGCCCGGTTGCTGGCCATGGTCAGGCCAAAGTCCTCAGGATGGATTTCGTATTCAGTGATCTGCCCGTTTTTGAGCTCCCCCACCAAGGTGGCCGCGCCCAGGCTGATTTCGTCCATGCCGTCGCGACCATAAACCACCACCGCATGTTCAGCCCCCAAGCGTTGCAAGGCACGCACCTGAATGCCCACCAGGTCGGAGTGAAACACGCCCATCAAGATGTTTGGTGCGTTGGCCGGGTTGGTCAACGGACCGAGGATATTGAAAATCGTACGCACTCCCAGCTCTTTGCGCACCGGGGCCACGTTTTTCATGGCCGGGTGGTGATTGGGGGCGAACATGAAGCCGATGCCCACTTCTTTGATCGAGCGGGCAATCTGCTCTGGCGACAGGTGGATGTTGCCACCCAAGGCTTCGACCACATCGGCGCTGCCAGACTTGCTGCTGACGCTGCGCCCACCGTGTTTAGCCGTTTTGGCACCCGCCGCTGCAGCCACAAACATGGCACAGGTCGAAATGTTGAAGGTGTGGGCCCCATCGCCCCCCGTGCCCACAATGTCCACCAAGTGCGTGGGGTCGGGCACATGGACCTTGGTCGAAAACTCCCGCATGACCTGAGCGGCGGCAGTGATCTCACCAATAGTTTCCTTCTTCACGCGCAGGCCCGTGATGAGCGCCGCCGTCATGACGGGTGACAATTCACCATTCATGATGATGCGCATGATGTGCAGCATCTCGTCATGGAAAATTTCGCGGTGCTCGATGGTGCGTTGCAGCGCTTCCTGAGGGGTGATGGGCATGTTGGGTTTCCTATCGGATGATCGGGTTCGTAGAAAAATTCAGTGCGACGGCGCTTCGGTCAAGGCGAGCTTCAGACCAAAGCCGACAAAGAGCAAACCGGCCAGCCGGTCCAAGTGCTGCATGCCGCGCTGCAACCCTTGGGCACGGCGGGCCAGCCAAGATGCGGCCAAGGCCCATCCCATGCACACCAGCGAACTGTTGAGATTGAACAAGCAGCCCAATAATACGAAAGACCAGGCTGGGTCAGGCGCCTGCGCCGGGATGAATTGGGGCACAAAGGCCAGAAAAAACAGAGCCACTTTCGGGTTCAGGGCGTTGGTGGCGAAAGCGCCAAAGAAAACAGCCAATAAACCGGTCGCCTCTTTGGAAGCAGGGCCATCCAAATACTGGTCAGAGTGGCCCATCACCGACTGTTCCTGAGCCATGGCGACATCGCCATGGGTTGTGGATGTGCGCCACAACAGTCGCCCCCCGATCCACAACAGGTAAGCGGCACCCATCCACTTGATCAGGTTGAAGGCGTCTGCCGAGGCGGCCAAGATGGCCCCCAGTCCCAAAGCGGCCCCAGCCACATGCAAGAAACACCCTGCTGTGATGCCCCAGGCGGCCACCAGCCCACGCTGTACACCGCCGCGCAAGGACTGGTTGACGATGTAGAGCACATCCGGCCCGGGCGTGAGGTTGAGCAGCACGCCGGCCAGCATGAACATCAGGACTTGCTGCGTTTCGGGCATGGTTTCAGTAAACACCTACTCGGGTGGAAGCCGGGCTTGTTCTTGAAGACGTGTTCGCCATAAAGCGCTTGATGCAGGCTATGGCGTGGTCGATGCCTGCAACATCCACCCCGAGGTGTGTCACAAAGCGCAATCCAATCAAGCCCGTGGCCAGAACGCCCTGGGCTTTCAGATCCTCGAGCAGCACTGGACCAAGTCCATCGGCCACATCTACAAACACGATGTTGGTTTGCGCAGAACGCACACTCAGACCTGGTACGCCTTGCAGGCCTTGGGCCAATCTCTTTGCCAACGCATGGTCTTCCGCCAAGCGGTCCACATGATGCTCCAGGGCGTGCAAGGCTGCAGCGGCCAAAATACCGGACTGACGCAATCCGCCGCCCAGCACCTTGCGCCAACGCAGCGCCTTGGCGATCAGTTCACGCGAGCCGCAAAAGGCCGAGCCCACTGGCGAGCCCAAGCCCTTGCTGAAGCACACGGACACGCTGTCGAAGTGGTCGACGATACGGCGTACGCTCTCTGTGACCGATCCTCCATCGGCCTGTTCCACGGCCGCATTGAACAGCCGTGCGCCGTCCAGATGCACAGCCAAGCCATGCTGCCGGGCCAAACCTGTGGCTTGCACCAGATAGGCTTGCGACATGGGGTGGCCGTTCCAGGTGTTTTCCAGCGCCAGCAAGCGTGTGCGGGCAAAGTGGCTATCGATGGGTTTGATGGCTGCGGCGATGTCGGCCAGCGACATTTCACCCGAAGCGTTTTGCGCCAAGGGCTGCGGCTGGATACTGCCCAGCACCGCCGCGCCCCCGCCTTCGTAGCGGTAGGTGTGGGCGTTTTGCCCCACGATGTACTCGTCGCCCCGCTCGCAATGCGCCATCAAGGCGCACAGGTTGCTTTGTGTGCCCGAAGGCATGAACAGCGCTGCCTCTTTGCCGGTGATCTGCGCGATGCGCTCTTGCAAGGCGTTGACCGTGGGGTCGTCGCCAAACACATCGTCACCCAAGGGTGCACGCATCATGGCTTCTCGCATCGCCGCTGTGGGCTGCGTGACGGTGTCGCTGCGCAAATCAATCATGGGCGCTCCAGAAAGTTTTTAAGCATGGCATGACCATGCTCCGTGAGGATGGATTCGGGGTGGAACTGCACGCCCTCGATGTCGAGTTCAGTGTGGCGCACGCCCATGATCTCGCCGTCGTCGGTCCAGGCGGTGACTCTCAAACAAGGCGGGCAACTGGCCCGCTCGATGGCCAGCGAATGGTAGCGGTTGACGGTGAATTGTTCAGGCAAACCCGCGAACACGCCTTCTTGCGTGGTAGTGATGACGCTGGTCTTGCCGTGCATCAATTCTTGTGCGCGAACAATCTTGCCGTCAAAGGCCGCACCAATGCTCTGGTGCCCGAGGCACACGCCCAAAATGGGCAGCTGGCCGGCAAAGTGCTGGATGGCCGCCACCGAAATGCCCGCCTCGGCTGGCGAACACGGGCCAGGCGAAATCACCAAGCGATCAGGTTGGCGCGCGGCAATCCCTTCCAGGGTGATTTCGTCGTTGCGAAAGACTTCGACGTCAGCCCCCAGCTCTCCAAAGTACTGCACGATATTGAAGGTGAAGGAGTCGTAGTTGTCGACCATCAGGAGTTTGATTTTTTTCGCCATGATCACTCCAAGCCCTCTTCGACCAGTTCACTGGCGCGCAACAAGGCACGCGCCTTGTGTTCGGTTTCACGCCATTCCATCTCAGGCACCGAATCGGCCACCACGCCCGCAGCCGCCTGCACATACAGCGTCTGGTCCTTGATGACAGCAGTTCGAATGGCAATGGCCACGTCCATATCACCCGCATAACTGATGTAGCCACAAGCCCCGCCATAAATGCCACGCTTGACGGGCTCGAACTGGTCGATCAGCTCCATCGCATGCACCTTGGGTGCACCGGTCAAAGTACCGGCCGGGAAGGTGGCTTTGAGCACATCCATGTTGCTCATGCCCTCGTTCAACACGCCTTCGACGTTGCTCACGATGTGCATGACGTGGCTGTAGCGCTCTACCACAAAGGCCTCGGTCACTTTGACCG
>CAJBLW010000606.1 GCA_903953985.1 uncultured Burkholderiales bacterium | reverse complement strand
GTTTTCCTGACCAACCAGGAAACCTACGCCGCCGCCGTTATCGCCAAACTGCAGCACTGCCGTGGGGCTGGCCTTGATGCCCAACTTGTGCTCAATGCTCACGCAATGCACATCGTTGCGCGCGCCCAAAGAGCCGTCGCCCTTGACAAGAAACTTGGGAACCACAAACAGGCTGATGCCTTTGACGCCTTCGGGTGCGCCCACCACACGGGCCAGCACCAGGTGCACGATGTTCTCGGCCATGTCGTGCTCACCGTAGGTGATGTAGATCTTGGTGCCAAAGATTTTGAACGTGCCATCGGGCTGGGGTTCGGCGCGTGTGCGCACGGCAGCCAAGTCTGAGCCGGCTTGCGGCTCGGTCAGGTTCATGGTGCCGGTCCACTGGCCAGAGATGAGCTTTTCCAGGTAAGTGGCTTTGAGCTCGTCGGAGCCAGCGGTCAACAGCGCTTCGATGGCGCCATCGGTGAGCAAGGGGCACAACGCAAACGCCATGTTGGCCGAGTTGAGCATTTCGCCGCAGGCCGCGCCGATGGTTTTGGGCAGGCCCTGGCCACCAAAGTCGGCCGGGTGCTGCAGGCCTTGCCAACCGCCTTCTGCGTATTGCTGATAGGCCTCTTTGAAGCCGGGCGTGGTAGTCACGCCGCTGCCGTTGTGGAAGGACGGATTCTTGTCGCCCTCCCAGTTCAGGGGCGAGATCACATCTTGGTTGAGCTTGGCGCACTCTTCAAGCACCGCTTGGGCTGTTTCCAAACCGGCGTCTTCAAAGCCGGGAATCTGCGCGATCTGGTCGATACGGGCCAGATGCTCGATATTGAAAAGCATGTCCTTCAAGGGGGCGATGTAGCTCATGAAAGTCTCCGGTATGTATTTGAAGGGGTACAAAAAAGGCACCGCGAACGATGCCTTTTGAGAGGTGCGGATGAATCAAAGGGCCTGTGTCAACTCAGGTACGGCCGAGAACAAATCGGCTTCCAGGCCAAAGTCGGCCACGCTGAAGATGGGCGCTTCTGGGTCTTTGTTGATCGCCACGATCACCTTGGAATCCTTCATGCCGGCCAAGTGCTGGATCGCGCCAGAGATGCCCGCTGCTATGTACAACTGAGGCGCCACAATCTTGCCAGTCTGGCCCACTTGCAGGTCGTTGGCTGCGTACCCTGCGTCCACCGCTGCGCGGCTGGCACCAATGGCAGCGCCCAGCTTGTCGGCCAGGGGTGTCATCACTTCGTTGAACTTCTCGGCGCTGCCCAATGCGCGGCCACCGGAGACGATGATCTTGGCGGCAGTCAGCTCGGGGCGGTCGTTCTTGGCGATTTCGCTGCGCGTGAAGCTGCTCTTGCCGCTGTCGGCTTGGGCGGCTGCGGCTTCTACCGCGGCGCTGCCACCTGTGGCGGCAGCGGCGTCAAAGCCGGTGGTGCGCACGGTGATGACTTTGGTGCCATCGGTGCTTTGCACCGTGGCGATGGCGTTGCCCGCGTAGATCGGGCGCTCGAAGGTGTCGGCCGAGATGACTTGGGTCACGTCGCTGATCTGCGCGACATCGAGCTTGGCCGCCACGCGTGGGGCCACGTTCTTGCCTGCGGCAGTGGCGGGGAACAGGATGTGGCTGTAGTTGCTGGCGATGGCCAGAACTTGGGCTGCGACGTTTTCGGCCAGGCTGTGGGCCAGCGCTTCGCTGTCGGCGTGAATGACTTTGGAAACGCCAGCGATTTGGGCAGCAGCAGCGGCAGCTGCAGCGGCGTTGTGGCCGGCCACCAGCACATGCACGTCAACACCGCAAGCGGCAGCGGCCGTGACGGTGTTCAGGGTAGCGCCCTTGATCGAGGCGTTGTCGTGTTCGGCAATAACAAGTGCGGTCATGGTCAGATTACCTTTGCGACGTTTTTCAATTTATCAACCAGCGTGGCCACATCGGGCACCTTGATGCCAGCGCTGCGCTTGGCGGGCTCGGTCACTTTCAGGGTCTTGATGCG
>CAJBLW010000605.1 GCA_903953985.1 uncultured Burkholderiales bacterium | reverse complement strand
TCCGAAACCTCGCTCAAGTTCGAAACCCCGGTGGGCACCTCGCTCGAAGCCACCGAAGCGAAAACCCGCCAGGTCGAAGCCATCCTGCGCGACTTCCCGGAAGTGCGCTACACCGTCAGCACCATCAACACCGCTAACGCACAAGGCAAGAACAACGTCAACCTGTACATCCGTTTGGTGGACCGCAAAAACCGCAGCCGCAACGCCGACCAGATGTCGGCCGTGCTGCGAGAACGCCTGAAACAGGTGCCCGGCATCGCGGTCACACACGCCGGTTTGCTCGACGCGATTGGCGGCAACAAGCAAGTGGAGTTTTCGCTGCAAGGCCCGGACCAAAAAGAGCTGGAGCGCCTGGCGCTGCTGGCCCTGGCCAAGGTGCGTGACATCCCCGGCCTGGTGGACCTGGATTCCAGCGTCAAGCCCAACAAACCCGTCATCGGCGTGGAAGTGCTGCGCGACGCGGCCTCGGACCTGGGCCTGGGTACGGCGCAATTGGCAGGCCCCCTGCGCACCCTGGTGGCCGGGCAAACCGTGGGCAACTGGCGCGCCCCGGACGACCAGACCTACGATGTGAACGTGCGCCTCTCGCCCGAGGCCCGCAACAGCCCGCAAGACCTGGAACGATTGCCCTTCATGGTGGCACCCGCTGCCGATGGCAGCCCACGCATCGTGCGCCTGGGCCAGGTGGCCAAGGTCAGCGAAACCACCGGTTCCAACCAGATCAACCGCCGCGACATGATGCGCGAAGTGGCCATCAACGCCAACGTGTTCGGACGCTCTGCAGGCGAGGTCTCGGCCGATGTGCGCAAAGCCATGGACAGCCTGAACCTGCCACCCGGCTACCGCTACAGCTTTGGTGGCTCGACCAAAAACATGGGCGAGTCTTTCAGCTACGCTTTGTCGGCACTGGTCATGGCGGTGATCTTCATCTACATGATCTTGGCCAGCCAATTTAAAAGCTTCCTGCAGCCCCTGGCTTTGATGACCTCGCTGCCCCTGACCCTGATTGGCGTGGTGCTGGCCCTGATGGCGTTTCGCTCGACCTTGTCGATGTTTTCCCTCATCGGTGTGATCATGCTCATGGGCCTGGTCACCAAAAACGCCATCTTGCTGGTGGACTTTGCCATCCGCGCCCGCGAGGATGGTTTGGCCCGCAGCGAAGCGCTGCTGCTCGCGGCCAAGGTGCGGCTGCGCCCGATTTTGATGACCACATTGGCCATGATTTTTGGCATGGTGCCGCTGGCCTTTGCGCTGAGCGAAGGCGCCGAGCAACGTGCGCCCATGGGCCAAGCGGTCATTGGCGGGGTGATCACCTCGTCGCTGCTGACGCTGGTGGTGGTGCCGGTTGTGTACTGCTACATGGACGATCTGGCCCAATGGTTGCGTGCCAAAGCAGGCCTTGCTCCGGCCCGTCAGGCTCAGGACACGAGCGCCCCTTAAAATCAATGGATATTTGACCAAGACACCCGCAGGAGTAAGAAAAATGGATCTGAACCAGGCCCGCTTTAACATGATTGAGCAGCAAATCCGCCCTTGGGAAGTGCTGGACCCACAAGTGCTGGCGCTGCTGTCCACCGTTCGCCGTGAAGATTTTGTGCCCCTGGCGCACAAGGCGCTGGCTTTTGTCGACATGGAGATACCGCTGGGCACCCTGCCCCACCAGGTCATGCTCGCCCCGCGCGTGCAGGCTCGGTTGCTGCAAGACCTGGGGGTGCAAAAGACCGACAAGGTGCTGGACATCGGCACCGGTTCGGGCTTCATGGCCGCCTTGTTGGCGCACCAGGCGGCCAGTGTACTGAGCCTAGAGATCGACCCGGCTTTGGCCGCGCAGGCCCAAGTCAACTTGCAAAGGGCCGGTGTGACCAACGTGGTGGTGCGCACAGCCGATGGCAGCCAAGGCGCTGCCGCCGACGGTCCGTTT
>CAJBLW010000604.1 GCA_903953985.1 uncultured Burkholderiales bacterium | reverse complement strand
CTGACCCTCAAAGGGCTGGAAGATGCCATGCGATTGCTGAGCAAATGAAGCCTGACTGACACCCAAACCAAGCCCGATATCCAAAGGGCCATGGATGGGCCAAGCCCGATTCTGTGGCCTGTAAAATGCCCTCACTGCCACCGTAGTTCAATGGACAGAACTCTCCCCTCCTAAGGGAGTGATACAGGTTCGATTCCTGTCGGGGGCACCAGCCGATCGTTTCCCAAAGTCTCAAGATGTCTCACAACCCGCATGCCACAAGGCTTTGCGGGTTTTTCATGGCTACAAGCCATCTCGTAAAGTAGCATCACATACCGTTAACTTTTACGGCATCCAGCAACGGTATCTCTAAACACCCCAAAACCAGATACCGTAAAAACAGGGAGGAAGATCGAAATAGCGCTGAACGACACTGGCGCAAGAATTTGAAGTTCACCGGCAAGCCCACTGAACACGCAGACGGGCAAGCCCTCTATTTGCTGTTGAGCGCTACAGGTAAGTATTGGCGACTTGATTACACGTTCGCAGGAAAGCGCAAAACGCTTGCGTTGGGGCAGTACTCCGATGTCTCACTCGCAAAAGCTCGTAAACGCCGAGATGAAGCCAGAACGCTTCTGGCAGATGGATTTGATCCAAGCGCAGCCAAGAAAAAAGCCCGCGCTGAGGAAAAGCTGAAAAATTGGCTCACGCGCGACATCTACCCGGTAATTGGATCAATTCCAATTTCTTTGCTGGGTGCTCCAGATCACGGCCAATTACAAAATATCCCGTTTCAACGCGCTGGCATGTCGCTTAATGTGTACGCTTGATGAACTACCGCATCTGATGGAACAGGTGGTATTTGCACATTCCACTGTTCCCATATCGTGCGCATTAACTCGAATTTTTGCGGCTCACCATGTGCCTGATTTGCCCGTTCACGGGCATCTCGAGCAAGGTTGAATAAATACTCATGCTGATTGACTTTGAGGTACTTCCAGTCCCCCTCTCGGAAAGCGCGCTGTTCATGGTGTTTCATTCGCCAGAACATGGGTCGTGAGAATGTCTGCTCGAAGTTTCCAAGTGTGGGCAACATGGAAACACCATCGAGAACGTGACTGGCCGGTGGATAAGCTTTTGCGATGTCGAGGACTGTGGCTGTCCAGTCCATTGTCATACAGTGCTGCGTGCACACCGAACCTGGTTTTTGAATGCCTATGGGCCAGTGAACGATGTAAGGCACTCGGATCCCGCCCTCCGTCAGGTCCATCTTTCCGCCGACCAAAGGCCAGTTGTCGGAAAAGCGTTCACCTCCGTTGTCACTGGTGAAAATGATCACGGTATCTTCCAGTTGACCCGTTTCGCGAAGTGCATCCACGACCCAACCAATGCCCTCATCCATCTCGCGGATCATTGTGCGGTACGTCGCAACATTGCCGCCATCCAAATGCATGATGTTTGTGATCACTTTGGGGTCGATTCGACCTTGTGCTCGAGTCTCCCAGGGCCAGTGTGGCGCCGTGTAATGCAAACTGAGAAAAAATCTTTCACCGGCTTTTGCCCGGTCACGCACATACTGAGCAGCACGCCTGGAAATCAGGTCTGTCAGGTACCCTGGCTCATCGTAAGGCGCACCATCCAGTTCCAAGTCCGAGTCGAATCCGCGTGCGTTGTGTCCGTAATAACTTACGCCACCCGACATAGGCCCAAAGTGATGCATGTATCCTGATTTCTCAGGTCCGAAATGCGGCCTAAAACCCAGATGCCATTTGCCAATTAAAGCCGTGTGGTAACCAACGTCCTTGAGCATGGATGGCATGGTCGGCAGATGCGGATACAAGCCAATTTCAGGATTACCACGTGCAGTGCCAAGCATGGGCTCCTCGCTGGCCCCGCGAACCCAGTACTGGTAACGCCCGGTCATCAATGCAAAGCGAGTCGGCGAACACACCGGCGAATTGGCGTATCCATTGACATACCGCAGACCGTTTGCTGCAAGCTGGTCCAGCACCGGGGACACGGGCCCTGATTCATCCTCTCGCCCCCCATAACAACCCAGATCTGCGTAGCCAAGATCATCGGCAACAATGAAAACAAAGTTCGTCATGGGTGTGCCGTTTTCAACTTTTCAAATAGGCAACGCCGTGCCTTGGTGCGCAATTAATTGCCATTGATACCGACCACTGCCACCGGCGTTTAGCGTCCAAACAGTCATGAACAAACTGCGGACCTGCTTGGATTGACCTTGCTTGCAGACCTCAGCTGAAAGGCGGCCCGTAATCACCACGCAGTCACCGGCGGCGTGGCCTTTCAAGTCTGCAAAAGATATTTCCACATATTGCAGCTCACCGCCTTCGAGCTTGGCCATCAAGCTCTTTTTGGTGTCAGACGCCGCCGTTGAGTGCACGTAAACCAGTTGCTCTGAAAGCAACGCATCCAACGCCAGCCAGTCCCCCGCTTGCAAAGCTTGCCGCCGCTGTTCTTCGGCCAACAGGGCCGCCCGCACCATGTCGGTGGGATTTTGACCTGGGTTCATGTCATTCCATTTTGATGTTGGATCGACGAACCACGTCAGCCCATTTCGGAATTTCCTGTTGAATCCAGTCTTTGAAGGCGCTGGCCGTACTGGTCTGAAGATAAATCCCCATTTGCGAAAATCGCTGTGCAAGTCCTGGCTCTGCGAGCGCCGCAGCCACCTCGGCATTGAGGCGATCCACCGCCCCTGAAGGCAAGGACGCAGGGGCCACCAACCCAGCCCAGTCGCGGACATCAAACTTGGGGAACCCTGCCTGCGCAAACGTCGGGGTGTCCGGCAATGCATCCAGTCTCTCGGAAGAAGTAACGGCAATGGCCCGCAGACGACCGCTTCGAATATGCGGTAAAGCCGATGCCAAGGAAGCAAACATCAAGTCAGATTGGTCTCCAATCAAACCCTGCAAAGCGGCTACGGGTCCGCGATAGGGCACATGCAAAATGAAGCTTCCCGTCAATTGCTTGAAATACTCCCCCATCAAATGGGCTGGTGAGCCAGTACCTCCCGAGCTGTAGACCAACTTGCCTGGGTTTTTCTTCACCAGATCAACCAACTGGGACATGTTGTTGGCGGGCACATTGCTGCGCACCACCAGCACGTTGTAGGTCCACTGAGTCTGACTGATCGGCACCAAATCCTTCAAGGTGTCATAAGGCATTTTCTCCATCAAAGCGGGCAGCACCGCATGCGGCATGAACATCACGCCCAAGGTGTGGCCATCCATGCTCTTGGCCACCTGGTCCATACCAATGAGTCCCGTGCCACCAGAACGGTTTTCTACGATGAAGGGCTGTCCAAAGGCCTTTGACAGACGGTCAGCAAGATGTCTCGCCATGGGATCCCAAGGGCTGCCCGCTGCAGAGGGCACCACAATGCGGACAGGTTTGTTCGGCCAAGCAGGTGTTTGGCCCAGTGCTGCCAGTGGTGCCAGCGCCAAAGTGACCGACGACTGCAACAAAAAACGACGTGTGGTCATGAATTGATCCTCAGTCCAGTTTGACACCCGCCTTGCGGATGGCCGGCCCCCACAGTGCATCGTCTTGCTTTAGAAAGGCAGAAAATTCGGCCGGTGTCTGGGCCTTCAGATCTCCACCGTAGGAGCGCCACTTGGCGATCAACTCAGGGTTCTGTGTCGTGGCCTTTTGCATGGCTTCCCCCAGCTTGGCGACGATCGGGGCCGGTGTGTTGGCAGGTGCAAAGAGTCCGATCCAGGCCGTGGGGCTGTAATCAGGCAAGCCGGCTTCGGCGAAGGTGGGCACGTCCGGAAAGTTTGGATGACGGGTCTTGCCTGTCAATGCAAGAAGCTTGAGCTTACCGGCCTTGACGTTGCCGATGGCCGCTGGCAACGCGTCAAATATCACGTTCACCTGCCCGGCCACAAGGTCCGCATAGGGACTGGAGGTGTTGTAAGGCACAAAATTAATCTTCACACCCGCATTGGCTGCGAACCATTCACCGGCCAGATGCGAGTAACTGCCCACCCCCGATGTGGCCGCATTGACCGATCCCGGTTGTGCTTTCAGTCGCTCAATGAGTTCTTTTGCATTTTTTTCGGGAAGGCTGGGGTGTGCTGTCAACGCCGTGTTGAGCAATCCCACGACGCTGATGGGAATGAAGTCGCGCTCGACCTTGTAGGGTACTTTGCTGCCGTAGGTGTAAGGCAATACCGACATGGAGGTGGTCGATCCCATGACCAGGGTGTAGCCATCGGGGGCGGCCTTGGCACCCGCCTCCATGCCAATCATGGTGGACGCTCCTGGGCGATTTTCGACCACCACCGACTGCCCAAGGGCTTTGGACAACTCCAATGCAATTTCACGTGTGTTTGCATCAGGTCCCGTGCCAACAGGGAATGGCGCAATGATCTTGATGGGCTTGTTCGGATATTCCTGGGCCTGTACGGTGAAAGTGGATAGGCCAACCAGAGCGATGCTGGCCAAACCCATTCTGCGGGTGATACGGTTCATGAAAGTTGTCTCCTGATGTTGAGTGTGGTCAAGACCATTGGTCAGGTTGAATTCTTAATAAATTCCTAAATTATCATAATAGGATAAACCATTAGTTTTTTGCAAAAAATTGTGCCTAGAATATGACTAATTTTTCAAATCAAGGAGTTCCCCCATGTCCAAACCGCTCAGTCAGCGCAACTCGTTGACGTTCAGCCACATGGGTTTTTATGTGCGCGACCTGGAACGCATGGCTCGGTTTTACAAAGACGTCATGTGCTTCTTTGAGACTGACCGGGGAGATCTGGGCCCGGTTCAGCTGATGTTCTTAAGTCGTGACCCAGCCGAACATCACCAGATCGTGTTGGCCACGGGCCGTCCCACCGACCTGAGCTTCAGCGTGATCAACCAAATTTCGCTGCGCGTGCCTGACTTGGCGACCCTGCGCGAAGTGCGTAACCGAGTGACTGCCGAACCCGACGTCACGGATCTGGTGTGCGCCACCCATGGCAATGCAATCTCCATTTATTTCCGAGACCCAGAGGGCAACCGACTGGAAGTGTTCATGGATATGCCTTGGTATTGCGAGCAGCCAATGCGCGAACCCATCAATCTGGACCAAAGCGATGACATCTTGATGGCTCAGGCCGAAACATTGGCGCGTAGCCGCCCGAAATTCCAGAGCAGAGCCGAATGGCAAGCCAGCATGGAGCGATTGATGGGTTACTCGGTATGAGCGAAACTGTGTTCGATGTGGCCATCGTTGGCTATGGTCCGGCCGGTGCTACGCTGGCCAATTTATTGGGGCAATACGGTCTATCAACCGTCGTCATCGAAAAAGACGCTGAGATCTACGCCTTGCCCAGAGCCATCCACTTTGACGGCGAAGTGATGCGTGTTTTAGAAACAGCAGGACTGCGCGCCGCGGTAGAGGCCATCTCCCGCGCCGGCCTGACTGGAATGCACTTCAACAATGCTCAAGGTGAAACTCTGCTGATCCGTGGCGGCACGAATGCGCGCGGACCGCACGGCTGCGCTACCAACCATTATTTTCATCAGCCCGAATTGGAGTTTGTACTGCGCCAAGGCGTGCAACGTTTTGAATGCGTGCAAGTGCATACGCAACATGAAGTCACCGCGATCGAAGAGAACGATGACTGTGTCCGCTTGGTTGTTCAAAACCTCCAAACAAACAGTTCGTCGATCGTTCAGGCGCGGTATGTCGTAGGCTGCGACGGAGCCCGTTCGCTGGTACGCAAAGTGTTGGGTACCAAGATGCAAGATTTGGGATTGCATCAGCCTTGGCTGGTATTCGATGTGCTTCTTAAAACCGATGTACCCAGCCTGCCTGACCATACGGTTCAGCACTGCGATCCAGAGCGCCCCATGACCTATTGCAACGTGACAGGCAAGCGCCGCCGCTGGGAAATCATGCTCTTGCCAGGTGATGATCCGGCCGAACTGGTGAAGCCTGAATCGCTCTGGAAACTTGTCAAACCATGGGTCCAACCTGACCAAGCGGACATTGAGCGCGCGGTTATTTATACCTTCCACTCCATCATTGCTCAGGGCTGGCGGCGTGACCGATTGTTGTTGGCAGGTGATGCCGCTCACCAAACGCCGCCCTTTTTGGGACAAGGCATGTGCGCGGGCATCCGGGATGCAGCCAACCTTGCATGGAAACTGGATGCAGTGTTACACGGTCGAGCGAGCGACGACCTGCTCAATACCTACGAAAGCGAACGCTCGCCTCACGTCCATGCTTTCATTGACCTGGCCGTTCGCTTGGGGGACATCATCCAAACCACCGATCCGCAAGCAGCCCAAGAGCGGGATGCAAAGTTCAAGGCTGGACAGCCCACCATTTTTGAATTTCCAGCCCCGCGACTGGGGCCTGGTGTTTGGCTTGGCGAAGCGGCGCCAGTGGGGCAAATTTTTCCTCAGCCTGAGCTGGCCGATGGCCGCTTGCTCGACCAAGCCATTGGGCTTCATTTTGCGGTGATCGGCACAAAAGAGGTGCTGGCCCAGGTCAGCGAAGCTACACGTCAGCGGTGGCAACGCCACAGCGTAGCAATGCTTGCTGCAACTGATCCACAGATTCTGAATTGGCTGCAAACGCATAAAGTCTCTGCCGTACTCGTGAGGCCCGACCGCTACATCGCGGGTGTGGCATGCAGTGCGGCAGAACTCGACGAGATCAGCCAATGCCTGCCCCATGTGGCTGAGCCAGTACATTGAGCGCATGAACGACAAAGCCGATTCCAGCCTGTCCCGCATGCTCAGCGTGCTGGATTTGTTTTCTGACCAACGCCTGCAATGGTCAGCAGATGACATCAGCGCAGCCCTGCAAGTGTCTATACCCACCGGCTATCGCTATGTCAGGATGCTGACCGATTCTGGCCTGCTCCAGCGCAGCGCCGACTCCCAATACACGTTGGGGCCGCGCATCATCGTGCTGGACCATTACATCCGCCAGGCAGATCCAGTTCTGCAACACGGCATCCCGTTCATGAAAGAGTTGGTTGCGCAGACTGGCTTAGATTGTGTCGTCTCCGCGCTGCTTGGCCAGCAGTTGCTGGACACCCACCGCGAGTTGGGCCAGGCGCCTGCAAATTTGAGTTATGGCCGGGGGCGCCCACGACCGCTGTTCAAAGGCGGCGCGCCTAAAGTGATTTTGGCGGGCTGGACGCCCACGGCTTTGCATAAGTTGCTGGATGCACGCATCCATGAGGTGGCTGCTGCCGAGTTGCCCACCGAGTGGCCAGAATTTCGGCGTTATTACAGCCAAATTCGCAAGGCGGGGTATTACTTGTCCAACGGCGAACTTGAAACCAATCTGGCCGCATTGGCGGCACCTTTGCACCACTCTGACGGGACTGTCGCTGGAGCCCTGTCGTTGGTCACATCGGTACAGCGCATGGCGGTAATCGACGTTGAAAAACTGGCCCAACTTGTGATGCGCGCGGCCAAAGACATCAGCGCCCGCATGCCCTGAATTTTTCACCTTCATTTATAAGAAAGACCCTATGAAACTCATCAGCTTCCTGAACGAAGGTGTGCCTTCCTATGGCATCGTCAACGGCGACGATGTGTTGGACCTCACACCCCTGCTGGGCGCACAAGCGCCAGACCTGAAAACATTGATCGCTCAAAACCTGTTTGCTGCAGCGGCTGACATGGCCAAGACGCACAAGCCGACGCTGAAGTTTTCGCAACTCCAGTTGCTGCCCGTGATTCCCAACCCAGGTCAGATTTTTTGCATCGGTTTGAACTACGGCGAGCATGTGCTCGAAACGGGCCGGGAAGTGACAGAAACCCCGGTCATCTTTTTGCGACTGGCCGACTCCCAAGTTGCACACGGCCAAGACATCATGCGACCTCCCGAGTCGCATCGATTGGACTACGAGGCAGAGATTGCCGTGATCATTGGCAAGGGCGGGCGGCGCATCAAAGAAGAAGATGCCTGGAACCACATTGCCGGCTACAGCTGTTACAACGACGGCTCTGTGCGCGACTGGCAAGTAGCTACGTCGCAGTGGACACCCGGAAAAAACTTTTACAAAACAGGCGGCTTTGGTCCCTGGATGGTGACCCGCGATGAGATCGCACCTGCCCAAGTGATGCGACTGCAAACTGTTCTGAACGGCCAGGTGCTGCAAGACACCACCACCGACAAGATGATCCACAGCATCCCGCGTCAGATCGCCTACATTTCCACATTCATTCCGCTGTCGCCCGGCGATGTGATCGTGACCGGAACCCCTGGCGGCGTGGGCAACAAACGGACACCACAAATTTTCATGAAGCCAGGCGATGTGTGCGAGATTGTGGTGGACGCTATTGGTACCCTGCGCAACGGCATTCGCGACGACGCTTGAGCCCGGCACAACCCAACCCAGCTCTGCACGCAGGAGACATCGTGAAAAAATACTTCAGATGGACACGCTACAGACAAGTATGGGCGACCTTATTGGGGTAGAAATGCTCAACAAGCGGTGGCTTCGCAAAGAAGTCGCCCACCAGAGATCGCCACTCTGTATAAAGCGAAGATTCGCGAAAATCCACGGTGTGATTCTCAAGCGTAGCCCACGTCAGGAGAAGCAAATACCGATCAGGTGTTTCTATGCAACGGCGAAAT
>CAJBLW010000603.1 GCA_903953985.1 uncultured Burkholderiales bacterium | reverse complement strand
CAGGTGGCCTGTGAAAAAGCCCGGCGCAAACATGGCGATCACATGCCACTCAAGCACCAGCGCCGCGTCATCAAAACTGAAGCCGCACACCTGCATGGCCAGCGGGGTGGCCGCCATCAGCAGGTTCATCACGCCATAGCTCAGGGCCGCAGCGGCCGCCGCCACAATGAAGACTGGCTGGCGCATGATCTCTCGCAAAGGGCGCCCCGCGCTGACACCGGGCTTTTTGGCGGGCACTTCCGGGAATCGGATGAAGGCCATGCACACCATGGCCAAAATCGCCACGATGCCCAGCGCCATGTAAGCGCCCAAAAATGGCACTTCGTACAAAGTGCGGGTGCGCGAGGCCAGGTTGGGGCCCACGATGGCCCCGATCAAACCTCCAGCCAAAACCAAAGAAACCGCTTTTTCCTTGAAGCCATCCGCTGCCAGCTCGGCCGCGGCAAATCGGTACAGCTGGCCGTTGGCGCTGTAATAACCCGCAATGACCGTGGCCGCCACCAGCAACCAGAAGTTATGGCTCCATGCGGCATAAGCGGCCAGCAGTGCCGAGAAAAAAGCCACGACCAGTCCCAGCTGAAACGACACCTTGCGCCCCCAGCGCGACTGGCTCTTGGCCACCAGCCCAGTCGACAGCGCCCCACCCACCACATAGCCCATGACGGGCAAAGTCGCCATCCAGCCCAGCGGCGCCATCGACAGGCCGACCAAGCCATTGATGGCAATGAAGGTGACGTTGTTGGTGAAGAAAAGGCCCTGGCAGAGCGTGAGGAGGATGAGGTTAGGGTTCATGCAGGGCAGTGTAGGCCTAAAGAGGCCTTGCGTCCCGCCCCTGCGAGACTGCCTGAGTGGTCTGGCATGGCCCGGTAAAATCACCCTTTTGGCCAGCCCGCACAGGTCTGGCCACCACGGGGGCTTTTTGGCTACCCGCACGACCTCAGGACCCCTTGTGACTTACGCCAACGAGACCCGGCGCCGCCGGACTTTTGCCATCATTTCCCACCCCGACGCGGGTAAAACCACACTCACCGAAAAGCTCTTGCTGTTTTCGGGCGCGATCCAGATCGCCGGTTCGGTCAAGGCCCGCAAGGCTTCGCGCCACGCCACGTCGGACTGGATGGAAATCGAAAAGCAGCGCGGCATTTCGGTGGCTTCGTCCGTCATGCAAATGCTCTACCGCGACCACGTCATCAACCTGCTCGACACCCCCGGCCACTAAGATTTCAGTGAAGACACTTACCGCGTGCTCACCGCCGTGGACTCGGCGCTCATGGTGATCGACGCGGCCAATGGTGTGGAAGCTCAGACCCGCCGCCTGATCGAGGTCTGCCGTCAGCGCAACACGCCCATCATCACGTTCGTGAACAAGATGGACCGCGAAGTGCGTGACCCGCTCGACATCCTGGATGAAGTGGAACGCGAGCTGGGCATGCCCTGCGTGCCCATGACCTGGCCTGTGGGCCAAGGCAAGAGCTTCGGCGGCATCATCAACCTGCGCACGAAGGCCATGACCGTGTTCGACTCCGGCAGCGAACGCCTGCCGCAAGACTTCGAAACCATCTCGCTGACCGAGCAAGCCCAGTTGGCCGAGCGCTTTGGCGCAGAGTGGCAGACCGCCATGGACAGCATGGAGCTGGCCACCGGCGCATCGCCCGCGTTTGACGAAGCCGCCTTCTTGGCAGGCCAACAAACGCCCGTGTTCTTTGGCTCCGGCGTGAACAACTTCGGTGTGATGGAAGTGCTGGACGCCCTGGTCGACCTGGCCCCCGCACCCCGGCCCCGCACCAGCAACCTGCTGGTCAACAAACAGCCGGTCATCAAAGAAATCCAACCCGAAGACAGCGCGTTCTCGGGCGTGGTGTTCAAGGTGCAAGCCAACATGGACGCCAACCACCGCGACCGCATCGCCTTTGTGCGCATGGCCTCGGGCAAATACACCCCCGGCATGAAGCTCAAGGTGCAGCGCACCGCCAAAGAACTGCGCCCCACCAGCGTGGTCACCTTCCTATCGCAACGGCGTGAAGCGGTCGACGAAGCCTATGCGGGCGACATCATTGGCTTCACCACCCACGGCGGCGTGCAGCTGGGTGACACCATCACCGACGGCGCGAATCTGCAAGTCACCGGCCTGCCATTTTTTGCGCCCGAACTCTTCATGACCGTGATCCTGAAGAACCCGCT
>CAJBLW010000602.1 GCA_903953985.1 uncultured Burkholderiales bacterium | reverse complement strand
GGTGGGGGTGAAGGGGTCGCTGTGCCATTGCGTGAGTGGCCCGGTGGGCACCACGTCGGTGTGACCTGCAAAGGCCAGGGTCTGGCCCGAGCTGCCAGCCCGCTTGGCCCAAAGGTTGCGCACGCGAAAGGTGTCGGGGCCGGAATCCATGAATTCACATTGAAAGCCCAGCGGTTTCAGTGCGTCGGCGATCAGGTCCAGGCAGCCCTCGTCTTGCGGTGTGACCGAGGGTCTGGAGATCAACTGCTCGGCCAAGCGCAGTGTGTCGTGGCAAGTGGTGACGGTGTTCATGGCTCAGACCTTGTTGGGGTGGGCACGCACAAAGCGAGCAATGCGCTCAGCTGCTTCCAGGCACTCGGCCGTCTCGGCCACCAGCGCCATGCGGATGCGGCCCCTGCCGGGGTTGCTGCCGTTGAAGTCCCGCGCCAGGTAGCTGCCGGGCAGCACCGTGACGCTCTCGGATTCGTAAAGTGCCTTGGCAAATTCGGCGTCATCGCCCAGCCAGCCCGCAGGCACACCGGCCCACAGGTAAAAGCTGGCATCTGGCAGCTTCACATCCAGCACTTGGGCCAGCACGGGGGTGACCTGGGCGAACTTGGTGCGGTACTGGTTGCGGTTGTCCACCACATGGGCTTCATCGCCCCAGGCCGCTACGCTGGCCGATTGCACTACCGGGCTCATGGCGCTGCCATGGTAGGTGCGGTAGAGCAAAAATGGCTGAATGATGGCTGCGTCGCCCGCCACAAACCCGCTGCGCAGGCCCGGCACATTGCTCCGCTTGGAGAGGCTGGTGAAGGCGATCAGGCGTTTGAAATCGGTGCGGCCCAATTGGTGAGAGGCTTGCAGCCCGCCTAAGGGGGGCTCTTCGCGAAAAAAAATCTCGCTGTAGCACTCGTCGGATGCGATCACGAAACCGTACTGTTCGGAGAGATCAAACAGCTTTTTCCATTCTGACAGTGGCATGACCGCACCCGTGGGGTTGCCGGGCGAACAAACGAACACCAGCTGCGTGCGCGCCCAGACGGCTGCAGGCACACTGTCCCAGTCGTTGGCAAAGTTTCGCGCCGGGTCGCTGGGAACGTAGTGCAGTTCGGCCCCGGCCAGCAACGCCGCGCCTTCGTAGATTTGATAAAACGGGTTGGGGCTGACCACGGTGGCACCCGGGCGGGTCGGGTCGATCACGGTTTGCGTCAGGGCAAACAGGGCTTCGCGCGAGCCATTCACGGGCAGGACTTGCGTCGCCGGGTCCAGCGTAAGTTGGTAGCGGGTTTGCACCCAGGCGGCGCAGGCTTTGCGCAAGACGGGCTCGCCCGACGTGGCGGGGTAGGCCGACAAACCGGTCGCCACCGCCGCCTTCAGCGCTTCCTGAATGAAAACAGGCGTGGCGTGCTTGGGCTCACCAATGCCTAAGCTGATGGGCTTGAGTTTAGGGTTGGGCGTGACACTGGCAAACAGCTGTTTGAGCCGTTCAAAAGGGTAGGGTTGCAGCTTGGCGAGGAGAGGATTCATTCCTAGATTATCCGGGATCAAGGGTGCCCGTTGGTCCTTGTGCTTGTCTGCAGGTTTTTCACCATGCCTGTCGGGTAACATTAACGTTTTTTAACGGTGCTGACCATTTGGGCTGGCCCATCTATCTGATCTCCATCCGATCCGACCACAAACAAAACCGCCGTGCGCCTCAATTCCATCAAGCTTTCGGGCTTCAAATCGTTCGCCGAACCGACCAATTTCTTGCTGCCCGGGCAGTTGGTGGGCGTGGTGGGTCCCAACGGATGTGGCAAGTCCAACATCATGGACGCGGTGCGCTGGGTGCTGGGTGAATCTAAGGCGTCTGAATTGCGTGGCGAGTCCATGCAGGACGTGATTTTCAACGGCACCAACCCCCGCAAACCCGCCAGTCGCGCCAGCGTGGAGCTGGTGTTTGACAATGCCGACCACCGCGCCGGTGGCCAGTGGGGCCAATTTGCCGAGATCGCGGTCAAGCGCGTGCTGACTCGCGACGGCAATAGCAGTTATTACATCAACAACCAGCCGGTACGTCGCCGCGATGTGCAAGACGTGTTTTTGGGCACCGGCTTGGGCCCACGCGCCTACGCCATCATCGGCCAGGGCACCATCAGCCGCATCATCGAGTCACGCCCCGAAGAGCTGCGCTTGTTTCTCGAAGAAGCCGCAGGCGTTTCCAAGTACAAAGAGCGTCGCCGCGAGACCGAAAACCGTCTTTCGGACACCCGCGAGAACCTGACTCGGGTTGACGATATCTTGCGCGAACTGAACGCGAATCTGGAAAAGTTGGAAAAGCAGGCCGAAGTGGCCCAGCGTCACAACAACTTGCAGGCCGACAGCACGCTTAAGCAGCACCAGTTGTGGTACTTGAAGCGCCGCGACGCCGAGGCAGACCAAGGCCGCATGAAGTTGGATGTCGACCAAGCGGTCAATGTACTGGAATCGCGAATGGCCGATTTGCGGCACGTCGAAGCCGATTTGGAAACCATACGTCAAGCGCATTACGCCGCAGGTGACGAGGTCAACCAAGCCCAAGGCAAACTGTACGAAGCCAGTGCCGAGGTCGGCAAGTTAGAAGCAGAAATCCGCTTTGTGGTCGAAGGGCGCCAACGTGCAGAGCAACGCCTGCAGCAGTTGGTGGAGCAAACCGCGCAATGGGGCACGCGCAGCCAAGACGCGAAAACCGAGCTGGAAACCCTGGCCGAGCAAGCGGCCATGGCCGAAGACCAGAGCATGACGTTGGCAGCCCAGATCGAGGATCAGGCCATGGCCTTGCCTGACTTGGAAGAGGTCTTCCATAAAGCTCAAAGCGACGCCAATACTCAGCGTGCTACGGTGGTGCAGGTGCAGCAGCAGATAGGCGTCCTCGCCGCGGACCAGCGCAACGTCGAAGAACAATCGCGCCAAATCGACAACCGCCGAGAACGCCTACTGAACGACCGCAACGCCTTGGCCGCGCCCGACGAAGCACGCCTGGAGCAACTGCAAGAACAGCGGGTCGAGGCCGAAACCCTGTCTGCTGAATCGGAAGCCCGCTTACAAGACCTGCAAGAGCAGGTGCCCGTGCTGGACGAAGACCGCCGCAACCGCCAAAAGGTCGCCAACGATGAATCGGCTCGCCTGGCCGACCTGAGCGCCCGCATTGATGCGCTCAAAGCCCTGCAAGAGAAGGTGCGCACCGACGGCAAGCTCAAGCCCTGGCTGGCCAAGCACGGCATGGAGGGCCTGGAGGGCCTGTGGAGCCGCATCCACATCGAGCCGGGCTGGGAAAACGCACTCGAATCCGCCCTGCGCGAGCGACTGTCGGCTCTGGAAGTCTCCCGTCTGGACATGGTCCGTGCTTTTGCCAATGACGCGCCGCCCGCCAAACTGAGCTTTTTCAGCTCGCCTCTGGCTGCCAAAGCCACGCCCCGCAGCGGCATGCCTCCAAACTGCAAGCCCCTGGCCGATTTGCTTCGCGTGCACGATGCCGGTTTGTCTGCCCTGCTGGCCGATTGGCTGCAAGGCTGCTACACGGCACCCAACATCGACGACGCGTTGGCTTTGCGCAGCCAACTGCAAGCTGGCGAAACTCTGTTTGTCCAAGCCGGGCATGCAGTTGACCTGAACAGCGTGGTGTTCTACGCGCAAGACTCGGAGCAAGCGGGTTTGCTGGGGCGTGCCCAAGAGATCGAGAATCTGGAAAAGCAGCTGCGCGTCCAGACCCTGATTTCTGAAGAAAGCCGCAGCGCCCTGGTGCGGGCCGAGGCGGCCTATGCCGACGCCTCGCAGCGCTTGATCACCGTGCGCCGAGAAGCCAGCGAAGGCCAGTCGCGCACGCACGAGCTGCAGGTTGAAACCCTGCGCCTTTCGCAACTGGTGGCGCAAACGCGCGCCCGCGGCGATCAAATCAGCAACGACTTGGCCGAAGTCGAGGCTTTGCTTGATGAATTACAAGAGCGACGCGTCACCGCCGAAGCCCGTTTTGAAGAGCTGGACATGCAGCTGGCAGATACCCAAGAGCGCCACGCCCAGCTGGACGAACGCGTGATCGAGGCCGAGCGCAAGTTATCCGAATGCCGCGAGCAGCAGCGCAGCTTGGAGCGCCGCGCCCAAGAGGCGCAGTTTTCTCAGCGCAGCCTGGACGCCCGCCGGGCCGAGCTGAACCGCACGATGGAGACCGCACATCAGCAGGTGATCAGCATCGAGGCCGAAATGCAGCGCGCCCGCGACGAACTCAGCCGCCTGACCGATGCAGCTGCCCAAGCCGGGCTGCAAAACGTGCTGGCAGTCAAACTGGCGCGCGAGCAAGCACTGGCCGCACGGCGCAGCGCCTACGACGACCTGACCGCCAAGCTCCGCGCCAGCGACGAGCGCCGCGTGAGTTTCGAGCGCGAACTCGACCCGCTGCGCCAGCGCATCACCGACTTGCAGCTCAAGGAACAAGCGGCCCGTTTGGGTCTGGAGCAATACACCCAGCTGTTGGCCGACGCCCAGGCCGACCTGGAGGCCGTAGCCACTTCGATTGAAGCAGGCCAGGTGCGCGTCACCGGTCTGCAAGCCGAGATCGAACGCATCCATCGTGAAATCACCGCTATGGGCCCGGTTAACCTGGCCGCACTGGAAGAGCTGACCACATCACGTGAGCGCAAGACTTTCCTGGATTCACAGTGCGCCGACTTGACCGACGCGATGAACACGCTGGAAGACGCCATCCGCAAGATCGATGCCGAAACCCGCGAGCTGTTAGGCGGCACTTTCAAGATCGTCAATGAGCACTTCAGCCGCATGTTCCCTGAGTTGTTTGGTGGCGGCAATGCCCGCTTGGTGATGACCGGCGACGAAATTTTGGACGCCGGCGTGCAGGTGCTGGCCCAGCCGCCGGGCAAGAAAAACCAGACCATCCACTTGCTATCGGGTGGCGAAAAAGCCCTCACGGCCATTGCACTGGTGTTTGCGATTTTTCAGCTCAACCCCGCACCGTTTTGCTTGCTCGACGAGGTGGACGCGCCGCTGGACGACGCCAACACCGAACGCTACACCAAGCTGGTCAAGGGCATGGGCAAAGAGACCCAGTTCCTGTTCATCAGCCACAACAAGATCGCTATGGAAATGGCCGAGCAATTGATTGGCGTGACCATGCAGGAGCAAGGCGTGTCTCGCATCGTGGCTGTGGACATGGAGTCCGCGGTGTCATTGGCCGATGTGGCCTGAGGAAGTTATGTTGGAATCGATGAGCTCATTGCAGTTGAGTCTGGCCGCCATCGGGGCCCTAACCGTGGGTGCCGTGGTGGTCTACAACTACTGGACATCACGCAAAAACGCGCCTCGCCAAGCCGACCCCCATCGCGAGCCTGTGCTCGAGTCGGCTTTACATGCCATCGAGCCTGTGCTGAACGCCGACCCCGCTGTGACTGCAAGTAGCACCGATGCCATTGAGCCTGTGCTGGAAGATGCTTTCACGCACCTGAGCCAGCCCGATCGGAAACCCCAATTGGATGCATTGATCGACGTCTTGGCTTCTATCGAAGTGGACCAAGCCGTGTCGGGGGATGCCGCTTTGGCTGCCCTGCCATCCACGCGCCGGGTCGGCACCAAATTGTTTTCTGTCGAGGGATTTGTGCAAGAAACAGAGCATTGGGAGGCACTGGCCGCCGGACGGCGCTACAACGCCTTTCAGGCTGGGGTTCAATTGGCCAACCGTGTGGGTGCGCTCAATAACATCGAATTTTCTGAATTTGTGATCAAAACGCAGGCTTTTGCAGATGCCATAGGCGGCAGCGCCAGTTTCAGTGACATGCTTGAAGAGGTGGCACGCGCTCGCGAGCTGGACCAATTTGCCAGCGTGCACGACGCCCAGCTGAGCTTCACACTGTGTGCCCGCACCTCAGCTTGGAGTCCTGGCTACATTCATCAGCATGCTGCCCGATTGGGCTTTGTTCCTGGTGTCATACCCGGCCGCATGGTTTTGCCTGCTTTGGTGCAAGGCCTGCCGGCAGTCCTTTCACTCACTTTTGACACCCACGCGGCGATGGCCGAAGATCCGGATCTATCGCCCATTCGCTCTTTTGTATTGAGCCTGGATGTGCCACAGACCGCCCGTGGAGAGCAGCCTTATGTCCGCCTGCGCGAAGCCGCAGTTTCGTTGGCCGCTCAGATGGACGGTGTGGTGACCGATGGAGAAGGTCAGGTGCTCAGTGAAGCCACGCTTGACCAGATTGGTCTGGACTTGCATCAGCTGTACGACGCGCTGGACTCCCGCGAGCTGTCTGCCGGATCGCCGCTCGCCCGCCGCCTGTTCTCTTGAATGCGCCACAGAGCCGTGAGCCCCAACACGCCAGGCCTTTTTGACGGCTTGTTGACCGAATCTTCGACGGCGTCGACACCTGTCGACAACCTGGCCACTCAGGCTCAGGCCCTGCGTCGCCAGTTGCACCACCACGCGCATGCCTACTACACGCTGGACGCGCCAGAAATTCCCGACGCTGAATACGACCGTCTGTTTCGCGAACTGCAAGCGCTGGAATTGGCTCACCCCGAACTGCTGACATCTGACTCGCCCACCCAGCGTGTCGGCGGGGCGGTCTTGGATGCGTTTGCTCAAGTCAAGCACCGCGTGCCCATGCTCAGCATCCGCACCGAGACCGATACCGAGGCCAGCGGTGCCGAGGCCTTTGACGCCCGCGTTCGATAAGAGCTGGGACTGAACGAGTCTGACCCTTCAGTGGACTACGTGGGCGAACTCAAATTTGACGGCCTGGCCATGAGCTTGCGTTACGAGGGCGCTATGCTGGTGCAAGCGGCTACTCGAGGCGATGGCGAAACTGGCGAAGACGTCACCACCAACATCCGCACCATCGGGCAAATTCCATTACGCCTGCCGACCAACGCCCCCAATGTGCTCGAAGTGCGCGGCGAGGTCTACATGCGCCGCGACGATTTCGAAGCCCTCAACGATCGCCAACGCCAACGCATCGCCGCAGGCACTAAAGGCGAAAAAACCTTCGTCAATCCGCGAAACGCAGCGGCGGGTGCGGTGCGCCAACTCGACTCGGGTATTGCGGCTGAACGACCGCTGAGCTTTTTTGCTTATGGCCTAGGTGACATCACGCCCGCCAACGAAGGCGGTCCGCAGTGGACTTCCCACTACGACATGCTCATGCAACTGAAGGCTTGGGGCTTTCCGGTGGCCGAGCAAACCGCTTGCGTGCAAGGTGCTGCTGGACTGGTGACGTTTCACCAGCGCGTGGCCGCCGAACGCGATGCCTTGCCTTACGACATCGACGGCGTCGTCTACAAAGTCAACAACCTCTCGCTGCAGGCTGGCTTGGGTTTTGTGACACGCGAGCCACGTTGGGCCGTGGCGCACAAGTACCCCGCGCAAGAAGAAATGACCACGGTGCTGGCCATCGACGTTCAGGTGGGCCGCACCGGCAAACTCACGCCCGTGGCCAAATTGGCTCCGGTATTTGTCGGGGGTGTTACGGTGACCAATGCCACGCTGCACAACGAACTCGAAGCACGACGCAAAGACGTGCGGGTGGGTGACACTGTCATTGTGCGCCGGGCAGGCGATGTGATCCCAGAAGTGGTGTCGGTGGTGCTGGACCGCCGTCCGGCCGATGCGCCGCAGTTCACCATGGTGAGCCACTGCCCAGTGTGTGAGAGCCTTGCCGAGCGGGAAGAGGGCGAAGCCGACCATCGCTGCACGGGTGGGCTGTTTTGTAGCGCCCAGCGCAAACAAGCTATCTGGCACTTTGCCCATCGCCGCGCCATGGATGTGGAAGGCTTGGGCGACAAACTTGTGGACCAGTTGGTGGACACGGCCCAAGTCAAAACATTGGCCGACCTGTACCACCTGAAGCTCGACAGCGTGGCCAGCATGGACCGCATGGCCGAAAAATCAGCCGTCAACTTGCTGGAGGCTTTAGAAAAGTCCAAGACCACCACGCTCGGACGTTTTTTGTTCAGCCTGGGCATTCGCCATGTGGGCGAAGCCACGGCCAAAGAGCTGGCCCGGCACTTTGGGCAACTCGACGCCATCATGCTCGCCAGCGAAGACGCGCTCTTGCAAGTGGCCGATGTGGGCCCTGTGGTGGCGCACAGCCTCCGCACCTTTTTTGATCAACCGCACAACCGCGAAGTGGTGCAAGCCTTGCGCGATGCGGGCGTCACCTGGCCCGAAGGCGAGGCCTTGGCCCCCACCGAAATGCCGCTGGCGGGAATCACCGTGGTGCTCACAGGCACGCTGCAAAGCATGGGGCGCGACGAAGCCAAAGAAAAACTTGAGGCCCTGGGTGCCAAAGTGGCGGGTTCGGTCAGTAAAAAAACCCACTATGTTGTCGCCGGGGCTGAATCGGGCAGCAAGCTCGACAAAGCCCAAGCGCTGGGAGTGCCCGTGCTGGACGATACGGGTTTGACTTTGCTTTTGTCAGGCCAAATGCCCTGAGATTCGGTCTTCTGGGACTGCAAAGGAGAACAAGCCACCCATTAGTGGGTAAGAACTTCCAGCAGTCGATCCAAGCCACCCTCATGGATGGCCACCATGGCTTGCTCACGCACTTTGGGCTTGGCGTGGTAAGCCACCGATAAGCCGGCCACGCCCATCATGGGCAAGTCATTTGCACCGTCGCCCATGGCAATGGCCTGGTCGGGTGTGATGCCCATCATTTGGCAAGTGTCCAAAAGGGTTTTGCGTTTTTCTTCACCGTCGCAAATGTCGCCCCAGTCTTGGTCCACCATGCGACCGGTCAGTACACCCTCTTCTAATTCGAGTTCGTTCGAACGCGTCCAGTCGATGCCCAAGACATCGCGCACATGGTCGGTGAAATAAGTGAAGCCGCCCGAGACCAAGAGAACCTTCATGCCCGCAGCCTTGCAGGCCCCTACCAATTCTGCCGCACCCGGATTCAGGCGCAGACGCTCACTCAACACCTCATGCATGTGGGCGATTTTCACACCCTTGAGCAGTGCCACGCGCTGGCGCAAGCTCTCTTTGTAGTCGGTGATTTCGCCACGCATGGCCGCTTCAGTGATGGCCGCCACTTCTGCTTTGCGTCCAGCGGCATCTGCGATTTCGTCCACACACTCAATGTTGATCAAGGTCGAGTCCATGTCGAAAGCGATCAGCTTGAATTGGGACAGTCTAAGGGGAGCCGCAAAACCCTGAATGGTCAGGCCGGGGGCGAATTGGGTCGCTTGAGTCATGTCATCAATCAAATTCAATTGAGAAAAATTTTAGGCTCGCCAGTTTTGCATTTGCAGGTCCGGCAACGAGGTCTCGGCGTCATTGTCACTGATCAGATTTATTCCGTACCTGCTCTCAATGTCTTGGTGCGCACCAAGCCTCAACAAAAGCTGGTGGAAATCACAAAAAAATTTGCTTATAAGCAGACTTAAATTGCAAATATAGTATATTTAAGTACTCTATTTAGCTAATATACATCCAAGGGCAATCAAAGATGATTGAGACATAGGGTTTCAGATCAATTTGTGGCTCTAAGTATTTGAATTCATGCAAGTTTTAGCGGAGGTTACAGTGAAAAAATTACATTTTCAAGGGTCTGCTCTAGAGGTTCTGGGTCAAAAAATTGCGCGAGCCATCCTGGCTGGTTGTATTTTTGTCACCATGGCCCCTTCAGCGCTTGCTCAATCCCCAACCTCTCGCGTCAGCATTGAGGCCTTTGGCGAGTTATATGTCACTGCCTTGGCGGCACCCGCGGAGCAAACCAGGGTGTTTGTTTACCGATCCGGGCAGTCGCAGAACTCATCCCCGGTCAATATTTATCTTAATGGTCAATACCATGCCTCATTATTGCGCGGCGGCTTTACCGAATTTTGTGCCGCTCCGGGTGCAGTCAACATCAAGGCAGCGCTCGATGATGCATCCAGGCTGCACACAAGCAAGCTTGATGCGGGTCAGCGCTTGGAGCTCAAAGCAGGACAAACGAACTTTTTAAAAGTTGATGAAAGCACTTCGCCTGCCATCGGCTTACTGAGTGGCACGGCGGCTCAAACCAAAGTGGAGATCGAAGGTACACGCCGCCAAATCCACACCATCTCGCGCGCCAAGGCTGCACTGACGTGCGGACAACCTGCAGCTGTTGCCGCTGCTGCCGTGATGATGCCCCCCCCACCTGCGCCTAAACCGCCTGTTCCTCGCGAATACGCGCTTGAAACGGATGCACTGTTTGAATTTGGCAAGGCTGAAATCTGCGCTTCTGGTTACAACGCCATTGAGTCGTTGGTGCAGCGATTGCTCCAGGATTTCTCTTCGGTTGAACGCATTCGAGTTGTTGGATTTACGGACCCGATTGGTTCAGCTGCTTTCAACAAAAAGCTTTCCCAAAACAGAGCTGACGTGGTCGCCCGTCAAATCGTTTCACGAAACATTCCTATCGAGCGAGGGATTGAAGCAGAAGGTCGCGGTCCCATTGAGTTGGTCAAGACCGGATGCGGCAACACGCCAACACCTGAAAACAAGCTTTGCCATGCACCCAATCGCCGGGTCATGGTGGTGATCACCGGTGCGCGTCGTTGATCTATTCCCTCCAAACCCCATTTTTTGAGAGACACACATCATGAGCAAGTCATACAAAATCAAACTCAATCAAGGTCCAGGTGAGGCCAAGTTGGTGGACATTCCGCAGGTGTCTGGAGGCAGCAAGCCGCTGGCTGTGAAAGCTGTGCCAGGAGGCAAATATCAGCTGGTAGATGCGACCACGGGTTACGGGCCAGAAAATATCCGCTCCAGTCGAGTGGGTAAAAATCTTGAAGTTTTTTTTGAAAGTCGTAGTCAGCCTGACTTGGTCATCGAAGACTATTACGAAGAAGCACCAGAGGGTTTCAATGGATTGATTGGCGAATCGGAGTCGGGTCGTTTTTACGAATACATTCCTGAAACGGCTCTTGGTAATTCAGCCGTGCCGTTGCTTGCGGATGGCTCTAATCAAGTGGGTATGGCCTTGGGTGGTGCAGAAATCAATGCCTCAGGTGCAGCGGTTGGCGCACTGGTCGCCGTTGCGGGCTTGAATCCCCTGCTGCTGGCACCTTTGGCGCTGCTGGGGGCAGGTGGTGGTGGTAGCGGTAATGTTCCAACGGGACCGACTGGACCAACCGGACCCACTGGACCCACTGACAGTAAGGGATTGGACATTGTGTCCATGTCGACTGACTCTGGTGTCGGTTCTTTCAGCCCTTTGGATCCCAGCCGTCAAGATTTCAAGACCAACGACAACACGCCAGTATTCACAGGCAAGTTGGATACAGCGTTGCCTCAAGGCGAAAAAATTGCCATTCAGTTGATGAAAG